>CAWVWU010000083.1:0-15767 GCA_963933925.1 uncultured Puniceicoccaceae bacterium | reverse complement strand
CGCTCTTGCTTAAGCTTTTTCTACTAAATAATTTGCTTAAGTGAGTGCCATTCGGGTCAGAGGTCGTATAGCGCCATTTGCCACCGTTAACGAGGAAGTGACGTCCCTTGGCGTAAACTTCGACCGAGAGTTGGTCTTGGTTCATGTGGTTGTCGCCCCATGCACCCATGTCGAAATACATGTAGTTGGAGTCGGCTGTCCAGTCGTCGCGCATGATGGCGACTTTTGATGTTGGATAGAGGTATGAAGTCGTTTCTGGCTTTGTGCCTTCCTTTCCGTCGGATAGGAAATAGCCGATTTCAGGTATGTTGAAGAGAGTGTGGATACGCTCTAGTTGCTCGCGACGGTTGATTCGCGTGTTGGAATCGTTGCTGATAGGAGTCGAAAAATTTGGCTTGTCCTGATAGAACTCGGCGTAGCTGTTGAGAATCAGACGGTCGCGGAAATTAGCGGGGAAGAGGTCACCGTATCCGTTATTTAGAGCGACTTCGTAGTAAGAGAAGAAGCTACGCATGGCGACCCAATGGTATCCGCCAGACATTTCCTTGGAGTAACCGTCGTCATTGAAAAGTTCGGTCCACATGCCGTCGAGAAATTCTATGGAGTATTCGAGCCACGCATCACGTTCTTTGAATTCTTGATAGAATATGGCGATGATTCCGACCGCGGCGACTTCGAGGGTCGCGTGGTTGCCCGTTTTCCAGTGTTCCTTGCGAAGGAATACGGCGTGTTGGTGGACGGAAACAAGAATCTTAGCCCAGGCCTCGGCGGTCATGGATTCTGAGTTGATGATCTTGGCGAGAGCTTCGGGCCATGTTTCTGCAGCCCGGCCAGCTGCTTCGAAGGGGCGCCAGGTTGACTTCTTGTAGTCGAGGTAGGGCTTTCCTTCCGGTTCGAATGGAGGCACGTTCTCTATATAATGAAGCATGTGCTCTACGATGGTCGCGGCATACTTCTCGTCACCTGTCTTGCGGTACTCTTCTGCGAGGAGCATGAAGTAGCCTTGGCGGGCGAGGCCACCGTTCCATTCCAAGTCGCCGGTTGCGGTCGCGTACCAGTTAAGGCCGTCTGACATATCCATGGTACCTTCACCAAGGTGGAAGATTTTTTTTACGAACTTGTCGGGCTCGCCCGGGAGATCGTGGTGGTAGGTCGGGCCGACTTCTTCTTGGTGATAAGCACCGACGCGTTCTGGGAGTGCCTTGCGGTAGAATTCGTAGCATTCTTCCAAAGAAGCGAAAGGCTTCTCCATGATTTGATTTACCTGGTCGAGCAGGGCGGTGGCTAGATTTGTGTCACTCATAGAACTTTTTGAAATGGGAGTTTTCTTAACTTCGGTGATCTGTGCGGTAATTGATGCGGACTATTGAAATAACCTCGCAATGATAAAAATAAGGAAGCTAGTTAATAAATATAAATTATCCAAACTGTCCAGTCATTCTGTGCGAATGCGGCTAGGGATGGGAGTTTGGGTAAAAAGGAGGGGGTAAGCTTACGCATTATTGGGGTACGATGAGTACTAAGGAGAAAAAAGACGTGTGATGTGAATCGAGGGTCCTTAATATTTCCTTAGGGGGAATGCTCGGAAGAATGAAACAAGTGTCAAAGGGGTGCCGGGATATCTATCTGACACGTTTATAGATTTGATACCCAATAATTAGAAGGGCGAGCCACCATAGTGAGAGTAGTTTTCTGATGAGAATGGCCATTGGCGGGAATGCGGCGGCGAGTAGAATTCCGAGTCCCAGTCCGATCCAGAGGATAGAGCTTTTGTAGAGAGGCGTTTTGCGTGGCGTCGCACGTGGTCGTTTACGTGACTTTTCATTGGGAAGTTTGTCGACGATTTCCCATTCTGGATCTTTGTCGTGATTCATGCGTAATGATTGGTCTCTATAGTACTCTTAGTGGTCAAGGTTCAAAGGAAAGGGGAGCACGGAATTGGGGCTAATTAGAGTTCTGGTACGTGAGGGCACAATAGTAGTCATCCTCAGGAGAGGGGGTTCTCATTACTCAAGGGATGTTAGATTCCATTCATTTTGGAATTGTTTGCTACAGTTGAGGCTATTTGGGCTCGTTTGATTTAGTATGAATACTAAATCCATCTTAAACCCTTCGAGTAAACCTTTGGTCTATGGAGTGGTCGCAGCTTGGTTTTTGTTTCTGATGGCAGTGGGGGCGGATGGTGCTGAGAGTGAGAAAACAGAATCTCCAAGCTATTCTGCAGATTTTTCGAGTTACGAATTTGATCCTCAAGCGTTTGATGTAGGAGTGGCCGTTAAGCCATCTTCCGGAAGGATGGCTGGACATCATCAAGGGGGGCATGATGTATCCTCGTTCCGTGACTCTTCAATGGATATAGATGTGAAGGCAGTGGGAGTTGTTGATCCTGTTGCTCAAAATCGAGTTGGCTTGTCTGGATCGAGCGAGAGTTCTGCTTCTGGAGGTGGAGAATCTCAAAGCGTTGTTGAAGCTCCAAAGAAAGCTCCTGTTAAGCGAATTATATCGGCGAGCAAGCGTCGAGCAATATCGCTACTTTGCCTATTCGCTTGTCGTGACTCAAAACGTTAGAAGCCATCGCTAGAAGATGTCGCCTGCGAACCGGCGACAATTTGTGCTTGGGTCAAGCAGAGGAATGCTATAAGGGTAGTCTCTGCTTTTTTATGTCTGTTACCCCAAGTTTTAACCACGTTGAAGAATTTCAGGGGCTGTATGGCCCTTTTCAAGTTAGTGAGCTGTTGATTCAGAGGATTTGGCTCAGTCAGGCCTTTGATGTGTCAGGTTTGGTCGATTCGAGAGGGCGAACGGTGACGGTTGAGTACCCTGGGGATTGGAATCGTCTTGAGGGGCCTGATTTCAAGAATGCTGTATTGTCCGTTGGGGATGAGCGGATGTTGGGTGATGTGGAGATACATTTTAGCCTCAGTGATTGGAATGCCCATGGTCATGGCTTGGATGTGCGATATGATAAAGTAAATCTGCATGTGCTGTATCACTTGCCGTCTGAAGGCAGCTTAGAGGCAAGGACTCGATCGGGGCGTCTGATTCCTTCGATTTCGTTGATGCCCTTATTGTGGTACGACTTGGAGGAGTATGCCGAACAGGATTCAATCGTCTCATCTACTGGGATGGATAATGCGGGATGGTTGGATGAGTTGCTTGGAGTCGGTCGAGCAGAGCGAGTCGATTTGGTCGTGGCGGACGCACGGGAGCGTTGGGAGCAGAAGTGTGCCTTTGCTCGTTTGAGAATTGAACGTCTCGGGTGGAATGCGGCGTGTCATCAAACGGCATTAGAGATTATGGGGTACCGTTTTAACCGAATTCCGATGCTTCAGTTGGCTGGGATTCATTCATTGGAAAACTTCGAGGATGGTGAGTTTGATTTGGATGAGGCGTGGAGGGAACAGGAGAGTGCTTGGAAACTGACTGGATGTCGGCCGGCTAATCACCCTCGTTTGAGGTTGGAGCAGTATTTGAGCTGGTGCCAATCTAGAAGATATTGGCCGAAACTGCTTGAGACGTTGGGACGAAATATACCAGTCAAAGAGTCGCGTACGGTGGAATCGGTCTCTTCAAACCGTAGAGAATTGAATCTTAAAGTATTGAAGGAGCGTTTTTCTTCAGAGGTACTTGGAGCAAATGTCGGCGGGATGAAAGTGGACACTCTGATTTGCGACGGCTTTTGGCCACTGTTAGCATCTCGATTGGATCGGGATTTCTTTTCATTTTGGTTTAGTTGGTATGTGGGGAATGTTCCTGATGCGTGCTTGGATAACTTGAAACGATTGCAAATTCTTGATGCTTCAAGCTCTCCAGCTTCGAATGGTTGGATGCAAGGGGTGTTGAGGCGTATGCTTAAATAACTCTAATAGAGCTGGGGTTCGGGAAGGTGACGCTTGACAATTTTACTTACCGAAAATTTATTACCGGCTTCATCAATTTTCAATTTCTTGGAAAGTGGGTCTTTGACCCGCTTTTTTTTTCATTCAGATTTATACACATGAGCAGCGAAATTCTATCCGTCCTTGAATATATGGAGAAGGAGAAGGGGATCGGTCGAGACGACATGATCTCCGCTATTATTACGGCTATTAAAAATGCCGCAGCCAAGGGCGTGAACGCAGGCCAAGAGTTAAAAATCACTATCGATCAACGCAATGGTAAGATGGAGGCGTGGTCGCTGCACAAGGTGGTAGACTCGGTGAGTGATCCTAAGACTGAAATCCATTTAGAGAAGGCTCGCCAAATTCAATCGGATATTGAGCTCGATGACATCTTCGAAAAGGAGATGGATCCGGCATATTTGGGACGAATTGCGGCACAGACTGCACGTCAAGCGATCATGCAACGCCTTCGACAGTTCGAGAAGGAGCGTATTTACGACGATTATAAGGATCAGGTCGGGGATATTGTAAGTGGTATTGTTCGTCGTCGTGAGCGTGGTGATCTTTGCATTGATTTAGGCAAGGCGGAAGCAATCATGCCTTCCCGTGATCAGGTTCCTGGTGAAGATTATTCAGCTGGTGAGCGTATTCGTTGCTTCCTTTTGAAGATCGAGGCCTCTAACCGTGGTCCAGAACTCATTTTGAGCCGTGCTACTAGCAAGTTTGTACTTCGTTTGTTTGAACTTGAAGTAACGGAAATAGCAGATGGCACCGTAACGATCGACGCGTTCGCTCGTGAACCTGGTTACCGTACAAAAATTGCGGTTACTTCTAATGACCCTAAAGTTGACCCTGTGGGAGCTTGTGTAGGTGCCCGTGGAGCTCGTGTTAAGACCATCGTCCGTGAACTCGGTGGCGAGAAGATCGATATCGTTCGTTATTTCGAAGACCCCAGAGAAATGGTTATCGAGGCTTTGAAGCCCGCGATTTTGCGTGATATCAGAATGAATGAGCGTGATCGCCGCATCACAGTCGAGGTTTCGGAAGATGACTTGGCTATCGCGATTGGTCGTAAAGGGCAAAATGCTCGTTTGACATCCAAGCTCGTTGGATGGCGTGTTGATATCAACAAGGCCGTTGTTAAGGTCGTCAGCATGGAGGCTAAGCAGCAAGCGGCTGCAGAAGGCTTAAATCTTATTGAAGGAATCGATGATGCGACAGCGGAGATCCTCGTTAAGAATGGTCTCGTGAGTCCGGAAGTATTCCTTGATGTTGATGTCGAGGATCTTGTTGGTCTTGGATTTGAGGAAGCTCAGGCTCAGGATATTCTTAATAAGGTGAACACTTTCCTTTCATCACAAAATATTTCATCACAATAAAGTTCGCAGATTCACCATCATAGCGATACGCAATCACGCGAACTAACCAGTACAGTAAAGCAAATTTCATGAGTGTCAGAATCTACCAGTTGTCTAAAGACCTCGACATGGATAATAATGAGTTGATCGAACTCCTTACTTCGAGGGGCTTTCAAATCAAAAGTGCATCCAGTACGATCGACAACATTTCGGCGGATTCGATAATCCAAGAGTTCGCCAAAAAGAAAGAGACTACGGAGGCTGCAGCAGTGAAGGTTGCAGCAGTGGAAGAGGCGGCTAAAGAGCCGGTTGCTCCCTCTCCAGCATCTTTTGTCCGAACTAAGGAAGATGTCGAAACTGCTAAGGCAGAGGCGAAGGCAGCGGCTGCAAAGCCCAAGTCTGCTCCGAAGCCTGCGGCGGCGGCCCCTGCGCCAGCAGCACCCGCTCCTGCGGCTCCACCGGCCCCTAAGCCAGTGGCATCTGCACCCGCTCCGATTGCACCTCCTCCTGTTTCTCCGGCTTCGGCGAGGCCTGTGAGCTCTAACCCGTTGTCATCTGGTCCGGCTCCCGTCGCACCTCCGACAGCGAGTGCTGTTCCTGGGTTGCGTCCAAAGGTCGCTCCAGAATCTGATTCGGCATCGCCTAAGGTTCCTGCTGTTAAGAAGGCAGCTCCGGCAGTTTCCGCACCACCCGTTTCTGCACCGCCACCAATTGCATCTGCTCCGAGTCCAGCAGCTCCCCCTCCAGTTCATGGTGGACCTCCTGCACCTCCGCGTATGGCAATTCCAGGTGCACCAGGAACGGCTCCTGCACCCGCAACTCCACCAGTGGTTGCTCCTGTTTCAGGAGAGGCTTCGGTTCAAATCGAAGAGTCCGGCGAGATTCGCACGATTACAGTTAAGCCACCGATCGTCGTTCGTGACTTCGCGGCAGAGCTTGGTCTGAAGCCTTTTAAACTGATTTCTGAATTGATGGAAATGGGGATTTTCGCCTCCATTAACCAAAGTTTGGAAGAAGATGTTGCGACTAAGATTGCTGAGAAGCATGGGGTTATTCTTGAAATCCGTCACCGCGGTGAAGGGGCAGGTAAGAAGAACGTCAAGAAGAAGGTCGTTATCGACGAAGATGACACAAAATTCTTGGAGGAGCGTCCTCCGGTCGTTTGTATCCTCGGTCACGTTGACCATGGAAAGACTTCGTTGCTCGATTATATCCGTAAGGCTAACGTCGTAAAAGGCGAAGCAGGCGGAATTACGCAACATATCGGTGCGTATCAAGTCGAGCACAAGGAAAAGAAGATTACATTTTTGGATACGCCTGGTCACTCGGCGTTTAATGCGATGCGTGCTCGTGGTGCGAATCTAACCGATGTTGCTATCTTGATTGTTGCGGCGGATGATGGATTTAAGCCGCAGACAGACGAAGCATTGAAGTTCCTTCAAAATGCAGGTGTTCAGCCGATTGTCGCGATCAATAAGATCGATGCCAAGGGTGCGAACGTGGATCGCGTGAAGCAGCAGATGCAAGAACGTGGTATCCAGTCGGAAGACTGGGGTGGTGAAATCATCGCAGTATCTATTTCCGCACTTAAGGGTGACGGGATTGACGAGTTGCTCGAGATGATCTTGCTCCAAGCGGAAATTCTCGAACTTAAAGCGAACCCTCAGAAGCCTGCCGAAGGGTTGGTGATCGAATCTCAAATAGAGGTTGGTCGTGGTTCGACTGCTACGGTTATCGTAACTGGCGGTACCTTGAAGGTTGGAGATGCATTGGTATGTGGCCCACATCATACTAAGGTTAAGGCCTTGCTTACAGAATCTGGAGAGAAGCTTAAATCAGCTCCTCCTTCGACTCCTGTCTCAATTATCGGCTGGTCGGGTACTCCTGGATGTGGAGGAACCTTTAAGACTGTTAAGAATGAAAAGGTTGCGAAGCGTGAAGCGGGTGAAGCTGAAACATGGCTCAAGAAGCAAGCGATTATAGAAGAGGAAGAGTTGAATACAATGACTCCTCAAGAAAAGCTGTTTGCGGCGATTGAGGCGACTCGAGCTAAGACTTTACGTATTATCGTTAAGGCTGATGTTGCTGGTTCTGTTGAAGCGGTGGTCAGTTCTCTAAAGACGATTAAGAGTTCCAAGGTCGCATTGGACATCGTCCGTGCGGATGTTGGCTCAATTACTCGAAGCGATGTTAAGAATGCTGCTGCCGGCGGTGCTATAATCGTTGGCTTTGGCGTTAAGAACGACAACGGTGCTCAAGCGGAAGCGAAGAGTAAGCAAATTAAGATCGTTCATTATCAGATTATCTATGAGTTGATTGATGCGATCACTGAAGAAATGGTCTCGATGCTCGATCCAGAGTATAAGGAGAACAAGATTGGTGCTGCAGAGATTCGTGCTGTATTCGCAATCGCAACGGGATCCGTCGCTGGTTGTTTGGTGGTCGAAGGCCGCGTAACGAAGGGAGCACACGCTCGAATTCTTCGAAAGAACGAAGTTGTCTTCGATTCTAAGATTTCAAACCTTCGCCGTGTTAAGGATGAGGTTAAGGAAGTGCGCGCAGGTACCGAGTGTGGTATTAACTTGGAACGCTACAATGCTTACCGCGAAGGCGATATCATCGAAGTGTACGAGATGAATGAAATCAGAGCGTCCTTATAATATTATAAGATAAATTTTGAAGGGCAGCCGTTCAAATTATTGGGCGGCTGCTTTTTCTATTAAAATAGGTATCGATTTCCGAAGACAGTTATGAGCAATCGAAATGTTCGAGTGTGTGAGCTTATTAAGCGAGAAGTGAGCGATGTTCTGCATACCCGCTATCAGCGCGAGAGTGTTAATATGACGATAACCCGAGTGGATGTGTCTCCGGACCATCAGAATGCGATCGTGTTCTATTCGGTGGTTTCTAAGGAAGAGGAGCAAGCGAATGCTCAGCGTTTCTTAAAAAGTATCGGCAAGAAACTGCGCCATGAGGTGGGAAAACGCATTGTTTTGAAGAATATGCCCGCTTTTGTTTTTTCTTTCGATCCTGCGATTGAGTACGAAACGCATATCAACCAACTGATGGATTCTTTGGACACAGGGGAGGATAAGCAGAAGAAGGACAAGGAGGACGCGTGAGCGCCTATTATTCAGAGCTTTCTTCTCAACTCGCTAAGATCGTAAGTGATTTTAGAGGCGAGAACGTATGTGTTATTGGGCATGCAAGACCCGATGGCGACTGTATCGGATCCTCTGTTGCGTTGACGCGAATGCTTCGCTCGCAAGGAGTGAATGTTACGTTGGTCAATGCTGATTCTGTACCGGAAACGATTGAGTTTTTGGTGGGGGAGACTCCCGTCGAGCGCTTTTCGTTCGAAGCGGTGAAGTACTTACCGTTGATCTATGTGGATTGTGCCGACGAGATGCGCGTAGGGCCTTTGACAAGTCGCAGTTTGAGCGAGAGTCGGCGTTTACTGAATATTGATCATCATATTTCAAATACGCTTTTTGCTGAAACGAATCTTGTCGATTCAGATAGTGCCGCGACCTGCGAGGTCTTGGCTGGAATCGCGTTTGATCTAGAATGGGAAGTGGATGCCGTAACGGCACAGGCTTTGTATGTTGGTATTCTGACTGATACGGGGCAGTTTTGCTATGCGAGCACATCGAGTCGGGTATTTGATATCTGTAGTCGACTATTGAAGTTAGGAGCCCGTCCGGAGGTCGCGGCGGATCACCTCTTTGAGAGTCAACCGTTGTGCAGGTATAAACTTCTTGAGCGTTATCTAGACTCACTGGAGTTGTATTCCGATGGCAGGGTGTGTTGTGGGGTTTTGATGCAGAAGGATTTCAATGAGACGGGAGCGAGTTATGAAGACACGGAAGCTTTTGTTGATTATGCTCGTTCGTTGAAAGGCGTTGAAATAGGCATTATCGTTGAAGAACGGAAAACGATGACGAAAGGCAGTCTTCGTGCGAAGCACGCTGACGTTCGAGTTGATCAGGTTGCCGGACTTTTTGGAGGTGGCGGTCACGCTCGTGCAGCTGGGTTAAGTAGTCCATTGTCCGTTGATGATCTTAAAGCGGGGCTACTTGAGGAAGTAGATCGTCGCATTAGTGCAAATAAGTAACATTAAGAATTTATGAAGGATCCTAAGGACCGCGAAGGAGTATTATTGATCGACAAGCCAAGTGGCATGACCTCTCACGATGTTGTGGACAAAGTACGTCGAAAACTGAAAATGAAACGTATTGGTCACGCTGGGACATTGGACCCTGCGGCAACTGGTTTGTTGATTATATTGGTTGGGAAGGCTACTAAGCTTTCTCAGTATCTGATGAGTTTGGGGAAAGTTTATTCTGGTACCATTAAACTTGGGGAGACTACCAATACACAAGATGCGGATGGCGAGGTTATGATGACGCGTCCCGTTCCTGAGTTAGACGAAGCGAAGGTTAAGGAATTCTTGGATTCGTTTATTGGCGACCAGTATCAAATTCCTCCGATGTTTTCGGCCATTAAAATTAATGGGCAGCCACTTTATAAAATGGCTCGCCAGGGTAAGGAAGTTGAACGTGAACCACGGTTTATTCGTGTGTCCTCTTATGAACTTACTCGTTTTGAAGCTCCTGAGGTGGACTTCGTCATGAAGTGCACCAAGGGAACTTATGTTCGCACCTTGGCTCATGATCTGGGAGAGAAAATTGGTTGTGGTGGGCATTTGTGTGCCTTGCGACGCGACGCTAGCGACCAATTCGATGTGAAGAATGCTGTTACTTTGGAAGCGTTTCAAGAGATGGAATTTTCGGAGATCGACGAGATCTTGATTCCTGCTCATGAGGCCTTGCCGAAAGATCTACCGTGAACGGCTTAAAGCAGTTTGATAGCCTTGATTCGAATGAGTTGAGCGAATTGACCGATGTGCATATTGCTATCGGAATGTTCGACGGTCTCCATTTGGGGCATCAATCTGTGATTAGTTCGGCGAAGGCTGCGGCTGGTGAGAAGGGCGTTTCGGGAGTGTTGACTTTTTGGCCACACCCGAGTCGCTTGTTTAATCCCGTTGAGCCTACTCGGATGATTTTGAATCCAGAGATGAAACGTCGTCAAATGATGGTTCAGAATGTGGACTTCATCGTTCAGGAGCCTTTTACTAAGGACTTGGCGAGTATTCCGGCCGATGGGTTCTTGGATTACTTGAAGGGTAAAATCCCCGGATTGAAATCAGTTCATGCAGGAGAAAATTGGCGTTTTGGTAAGAGCCGGATAGGTGATATTGAAACGTTGATTGGACTTGGTGTACGCTGCGGAGTGGCTGTGGAAGGCGTGTCCTGTTTGGGGTATGAAGGTGAGCGCGTTAGTAGCACGCGTATTCGTAGTTTGCTGAAGGAGGGTGAAGTCGAAAAGGCGAACGAGCTGCTCGGCTACGCTTATTATTCGATCGGAACCGTTACTCAAGGGAAGAGAATGGGACGCTCTATTGGTGTACCCACTTTGAATATGAGTTTTGAAGGCGATTTAGAGCCTACTTACGGTGTGTATGTGGTGATGCTTTCGGAGGTGAATTCGAAAAAACAGTATCCTGGCGTCGCAAATTTTGGAGTGAAGCCTACGGTTCAAGATGATACACATCCATTGTTGGAGGTTCATCTTTTAGGGGATTGTCCGTTTGATTATGGGCACCGATTGAAGGTTGACTGGAAGGCATTCATTCGTCCGGAGCGTCGCTTTGACGGTTTGGCTGCATTGAAGGAGCAAATTGAAATCGATATCAAGGATGCTCGTGGCATTCTCGCGAAAATCTAGAAGAAGCATATGGCCAAGAAAATCAGACTCGATGAATTGGTATTGGCTCGTGGATTTGCCAGTAGCCGCAGTGAGGCGAAAGCACTTATCATGACAGGCAAGGTTAGACTTGGTACTGAACGTTTGGATAAGGCCGGAGTGAAGGTCGCTGAGGATTTGGCGATCGAGGTCGAGGAAGGACCGCGATTTGTAGGACGTGGAGCGGAGAAGCTTCTGGGCTATATCGATGCTTATGGTTTGGTTTTCGAAGGAATGAATGTGTTGGACGTCGGTGCGTGTACGGGTGGCTTTACCGATTGTGCGTTACAGCATGGGGCGGTCAGTGCGACCTGTGTCGATGTAGGCAAGGGGCAGTTGCATTCTAAATTACAAAATGATCCTCGTGTTAGTAATTTTGAAAAGACGAATGCCCGTCATTTGAAGGTCGGTGATTTACCGCTTGAACGTTACGAGCGTGTCGTGATGGACCTTTCTTTTATTTCCCTGAAGACGGTGCTTCCTGCTGTGTGGCCATTTTTGGCGGAAGGGGGAGTGTTGATGGCACTTGTAAAACCACAGTTTGAGGTCGGTAAAGCGATCGCGGATAAGTATCGTGGCGTTATCAAAGACGAAAAAGAGCGGGAAAAAGCTCTTGAAGCCGTTCGCCAGTTTGCTTTGGAGAATCTGGACGGAGTGCGTCAGCATGGTTTACAGGTCTCGCCGATTAAGGGGGGAGATGGGAACGTCGAATTCTTGCTCGGGCTTGAGAAGGTGGCTTCGGAAGGGAACGAAGCGTAAAACTAGTTGATCAACTCGTCTCAGGAAGCTAGTATTTGAATTTACACCGTAATGGATCCGATCAAGCGAATTGCATTTGTTATTAATGACACAAAATCTGGGGCTTCGGATTTGGGTGCGTCTTTACAGGCTTTGGCCATTGATCAAGGTGTTGAGATTGTACGTGCGTCCGGTTTTCCCGTAGATCGGGGATTTTTGGATGGTGTGGATGCGTGTTGCGTAATCGGCGGCGACGGCACGTTTTTGAGTGTAGCCGTTGAGGCTGCTCGTCAACAGGTCCCTTTGGTTGGGGTTAATCGGGGGACTTTGGGTTTCTTGACAACCTTTGCGGGTGACGAAGCGGAGGAGTTGTTTCCACGAGTATTGAACGGCGAATACCGTTTGAATCACCGTTCTATGCTCGATTGTCAGGTACACGAAGGGCATTCGGATTTTGCTTTGAATGATGTCGTTGTTAAAGCGAAAGAGAATGCGACGATTCTTCATGTTAAAGTGTATGCCGACGATGAATTTATTACGACTTACGTTTGTGACGGATTGATTTTTAGTACACCAACTGGCTCTACTGCGTATACGCTATCGGCCGGTGGACCTCTTGTTCATCCGATGGCTGAGGTTATTTCGTTAACACCTATTTGTCCGCACACGTTGAGTAATCGTTCGATTATATTGCCGCATAATGTAAACCTTCGCGTCGAGAATGCAGATAAGAACGAGCCATTGCTTGTGGCGATTGATGGGCAGCGTAACTTAACCACATCGGGTGGACCGATTCGGATTAAACAGGCAGAGCGCAAACTTCCAATCGCACAGAAACTTGATTATTCACATTTCAATGTTGTTCGAAAGAAATTGAAGTGGAACGGTGGGTACAAAGGGGAGTTTTGATGCCCTGTATGGGGTTGTTTGATCTTCGAATGTCTTTGGTTGGAAAGATTTCTGATGATCGATTGGAACTCTTGTTTGATATGTCGTTCTCTTTCTAGGATACGGTTGATTTGTGATACCGTTGATTATTTCAGGTTTAGTGAAATAATGATTAGCGAATATGCAGTTGTTTAAAATGAATATGGGAGTGCGTTGGGCACTCCAATCAATGATTGTTATTTTTGTTTTGTTTGCTGTGTCATGCTCGAGAAATTCGGCGAGAGATATGCTGTCGGAGGCGGATCGGATAGAGAGTGTGAAGAGTCGAGAGCGTTTTCGAGATGCCTTGGATGTTTTGCAGAAAATCGAGGCTGTTGATCCGTATTTTGAAGACTGTTATGGGGCTGTTTTATTTCCGACGGTAGGAAAAGGAGGCATTGGTGTAGGAGCCGCTTTCGGGAAGGGGTATGTCTTTCGAAAAGGCGTTATGGCAGGGCAGTCGACTTTAACTCAATTAAGCCTGGGATTTCAATGGGGAGGAAAGGCGTATTCCCAAATAATATTTTTCGAGAATCACGAAGCCTATGAGCGTTTTACCCACGGTAATTTTGAGTTTGGGTCGAAGGCTTCGGCTGTGACGGTAGGTGGTGATGCTTCTGTTTTGGAGAGCACGGCAGGAGTGGCAACTCCCGAGACTCAGTCTAGAGCAGAATATCACAATGGGGTTGCAGTGTTTGTGGTCTCCAAGGGTGGACTGATGTATGATGCGGGTCTCGTTGGCCAAAAGTTTAGCTATGCTGAACTTTAGGGCCAGTTTGAGGCGAGGTTAGCCCGAAGCATTACACCAAAGCAATTTCGGCGGGAGTGAGGGGGCGGTATTGTCCTAGCTCAAGGTTTGGATCAAGATGGATGTCTCCCATGCGTTCTCGGTGGAGAGAGACGAGTTTGTTCTCGAAGCGGTAGAACATGCGCTTCACTTGGTGGTAACGACCTTCGTAAATGGTCAGGCGTGCCTTGCGTTCCGCGAGTATCTCTAATTGGGCGGGTTGAGTTGTTATGTCTTCAGGCATAAGATGAATGCCTTGAGTAAAAAGTTCTTGGTATTGGGGAGTGATGGGGGCTTCGGTTTCGACAAGGTAAGTTTTGGGCTTTTTGAGGCCCGGTTCGGTGATTCGCCGTGACCAATTCCCATCGTTGGTTATAAGGAGGAGCCCCGTTGTACCTCGATCGAGTCGTCCTCCGATGTGGAGTTTTTCGTCAGGGGGAAGATCGATGAGATCCATTACCGTGGGATGTTGCAGGTCACTCGTGGCACTCAGGTAGCCTCTAGGCTTGTTGAGCATGTAGTAGTGGGCGGTGTGTGACTGAAGAACAGTGTCGTCTAGAGACACGTGGCAGAATTCGGTTATGGGATGCAGCGGATCCGTTATGATTGTCCCATTAACCGTGATGCGTCGCTGAACCAATAGATGACGCACGGCCGTCTTGCCGTGGTTCGTGTGGTTCGAGATGAATCGGTCTAGGCGCATCGGAGCATACAGTTATTCAAACTTGTTTCCTATTTTCTACAAAAAAGCCCCACGCGGGTGCGTGAGGCTTTGTTTAGGAAAGTATCAGTTGACTGATTACAGTAGTGTACCTGCGTAGATTGCGTTTTCACCGAGCTGCTCTTCGATGCGGAGGAGCTGGTTGTACTTAGCGATTCTGTCTGAACGACTGAGTGAACCTGTCTTGATTTGACCGGAGTTAGTCGCAACAGCGAGGTCAGCGATAGTCGCATCTTCAGTTTCACCTGAACGGTGAGAAGTAACTGAAGTGTATCCTGCACGGTGAGCCATGTCGATCGAGTCGAGAGTCTCTGTGAGGGTACCGATTTGGTTTACCTTGATGAGGATAGAGTTCGCTGCGCCGAGCTTGATGCCCTTTGCGAGGTAGTCTACGTTGGTTACGAAAAGATCGTCACCTACGAGCTGTACCTTGTCGCCAATGAGCTTAGTTACGGCTACCCAACCATCCCAGTCGTTTTCGTCCATACCGTCTTCGATAGAATCGATTGGGTACTTGTCGGAAAGCTCCTTGAGGTAGGCTGATTGCTCTTCGGAGTTACGTTTTGCTCCGCCTTCACCTTCGAACTTAGCGTAGTCGTAAACGCCATTTTCGAAGAACTCAGAAGATGCACAGTCGAGAGCGATAGATACTTCGCCGCCGTCTTCCTTGCGACCTGGCTTGTAGCCAGCGTCCTTGATCGCTTGGATGATAGATTCTAGTGCGTCTTCTGTTCCGTCTAGCTTTGGAGCGAAACCACCTTCGTCTCCAACTGCTGTAGAAAGACCGCGTTTTTTGAAGATTGCCTTAAGTGCGTGGAAAACTTCAGCACCCATGCGGAGAGCTTCCTTGAAAGAAGGAGCACCGACTGGACGGATCATGAATTCTTGGAACGCGATAGGAGCGTCTGAGTGAGATCCCCCATTGATGATGTTCATCATTGGTACTGGAAGAACCTTTGCGTTTGGTCCGCCGATGTACTGGTAGAGTTCTAGGCCAGATGCTTGGGCAGCTGCTTTAGCAACGGCGAGAGAAACACCGAGGATGGCGTTTGCTCCGAGCTTGCCCTTGTTCTTCGTTCCGTCCAAAGCGATCATTGCCTTGTCGATAGCCACTTGGTCACACGCGTCATAGCCTTCTAGGTCTGGCAAGATGAGGTTGTGAACGTTGTCCACTGCTTGGCTTACGCCTTTTCCGAGGTAGCGATCCTTATCTCCGTCGCGAAGCTCGTGAGCTTCGTGCTCGCCTGTGCTCGCTCCAGAAGGAACGGCGGCGCGGCCTACGATGCCGGACGCGAGAACTACGTCTACTTCAAGTGTTGGGTTGCCGCGTGAATCGAGGATTTCGCGTGCGTTAATATCGATGATGTCTGTGGTCATATCTTTATATTTTGTTTATCGCTGAGGATAACCCTAGCGAGGGGGAGTTTTTATGCGGATTGATCGGCGAATTGCAAGCGATGTTATTACGGGAGAATTAGTTTTGTCGGGAAGTTTACAAAGAGTTATTAGAAGGGTTGAAATGTGCTATAAAGGAAGCTTCTTAGGAG
>CAWVWU010000082.1:0-15934 GCA_963933925.1 uncultured Puniceicoccaceae bacterium | reverse complement strand
ATAAACCAACTAACAACTCGGCTACCCCTGTCTCACTAATGGGGTCCACTTCACAATAAGCGAATCAATGAAAATCAAACGTGATTCAGTGGATTTGTAAAATCCATACCCATTATAGCGTAAACCTCTCAGCGTAGCGACCTTACGATCGTGCACCATTTACGACATATGATCAGGGTCACTTTAGATCCAAATAAAACTCCATCAATTCCCACATTTTTCAAAACCTTTAATCGAAAACAACTCAATCCCTTTCAACCTAATAGCCAATCACTTACAAGCTAATATACCGCTAGATTTCACAAGCTAGATTCATTGAAAGATTCTAAGGCTAAAAACTACGCACAAACCCACATCGTAAATCCCTCTACACCCCTTGAGTTCATCTCTTCTGTTGTTTTTACAATTGACCCAAGGCGTTTACATAATTTTAACAAAGCCCTCTCGCCCTTGCCCAACTAATTAAGACACTCACTATGTCCACAGAGAATTACTCCCAAGTTATTCACAAAGCGTCCTACATGCTAGAAAAGTCACCTTTCCCCCTCACAAATCACCTCTAAAAGCGAAGATTCCCCTTAGCAATATTTTTTTTCAAAAATCGCATTTAAACCTGTATCATGGGCGCATGATCCCCCACCTTTCCGCCCAATATGGCTATCGACTTCTTCTCAAGCACTAATCCTCTAAAAGGCGTCCTAATCGATTTAGACGGAACTCTCATCGATCACTTTCAGGTATTATACGACTGCTACAAACACGTCACAACGACCATGTCCCTCCCTGTACCCACTCAGGACCAAGTCAAAAGAGCCGTCGGCGGAAGCATGCCAGTAACCATGAAGCAGCTCATCCCAGAAGCGAATCTCGAGACTGCCACCTCACTCTGGCGAACCCATTTCGACAGCATCTACCTCGACAACGTCGAATATATGCCAGGTGCCACCCAACTCCTCGAAGTCCTCAAATCGAAGGACATCCCAGCCGCCGTCTTCACCAACAAAATAGGCATCCACGCCAGAGGCCTCTGCGACAAACTCGACGCCACTCGTTTCCTAAAATTCGTTCTAGGGGCCGAAGACACCCTGTTCCGAAAACCTCAAATCGAGTTTTCCCAACACGCCCTCTCCCAGCTCGGCACCGTCGCTGAACAAACCCTCATGGTCGGAGACTCTCCTTTTGACATCGAAGCTGCCAAGTGCGTCGGCATGATCAGTGCTACCGTTCCAACCGGCTCCCACACCCACGACGAGTTAGTAGAAGCGAATACCGATCAAGTCTTCCCCTCCCTCCACGAAATTGCATCCTCTATAGAACAGCTCGACCAATAACCAGCGGGTCATATTCTATGAATCAACTAGTGCTTGCCTGAAACCAAGCACTCTTTTTGTATCTACCTCTTGTCCACTTCTCCAAAGTCAGATACCCTCCAAGGCGTCCTCGAACGAATAATCTACTTCAACGAGGAAAACAATTACTGCATCGCCGAACTAAAGCCGGACCAGTCTAAGGAGAAGGTCACTGTCGTCGGCATGCTCCCTGGAGTCCAATGCGGAGAAACACTTCGTATCCAAGGGACATGGACCAACCACCCTTCCCACGGCACTCAATTCAAATTCACCAAATTCAAAAGCAAACTCCCCGCTTCTGTGTACGGGATTCGAAAGTACCTCGGTAGCGGACTAGTAAAAGGAGTTTCCAAAGGGATCGCCGACCGCATCGTCGACAAGTTCGGAGTAGACACCCTTCGAATCATTTCCGAAGAATCCGCCCGACTCCAAGAAGTCAGCGGTATCGGCAAACAACGAGCTCACTCTATAAAAGAAGCCTGGGACTCCCAAAGCTACATCCGCGACTTATCCCTCTTCCTCTCACAATACGGCGTAACCTCCTCTCAAATCGTCAAAATCCACAAAGAGTTCGGTTTCGACTCCATAAACGCAATCAACGAAAACCCCTATCGTCTCGCCCGCCAGATTTCAGGCATCGGCTTCAAAACCTGCGATCGCATGGCCATCAACATGGGCATCGCCAACGACAGCGACAAACGTATCGAAGCCGGAATCGAATACGTCATGCAAACTCTGCAAGACGACGGTCACACCGCCTACCCCGCCAAGGAGCTCGTCGACCTCACTTCAGAAACCCTCGAAGTCGACCGCACCCTCGCCTCCCGCTCCCTCCAACGACTCTTCGAAAACAAAGCTCTCAAACGCTACGATACCCCCGACAAAGTACCCCACGCCCTTCTTCCCTATAACTACATGAGCGAAGAAAAGATCGCTCGCTCTGTCCAACGCCTCCAACTCACCCCAAGCTGCCTGCCTCCCATAATTAGCGACAAAGCTGTACAGTGGGCACAAGATAAAGCGGGGTTCGAATTCGCCGCCTCTCAACGCGAGGCCATCGCCGGCTGCCTCGCCAACAAAGTATTCATCATCACCGGCGGCCCAGGAACCGGAAAGACAACCATACTCCGCGCCATCGTCAGTATCCTTAAAGCCAAAAAAGCTCGTATCCAACTCGCCGCCCCAACCGGCCGCGCCGCCCAACGTCTCTCCGAATCAACCGGCGGATACAGCCAAACCATCCACCGCCTCCTAAAATTCGATCCCGCCAAAGGAGCCTTCACGGTAAACGAAGCGAAACCACTCAGTGCCGACGTCGTAATAGTCGACGAAGCCTCCATGCTCGACTCGCGACTCGCCTCCGGCCTCATCCAATCCGTCCCCAGCAAATCCCATCTCATCCTCGTCGGCGACATCGACCAACTCCCCTCCGTCGGTGCCGGCAATGTCCTCAACGACCTCATCGCCTCTGGAGAAATCCCCCTCGTACGGCTCGACGTCGTATTCCGCCAAGGAAAATTCAGCAGCATCGTCCACTACGCACACGCCGTAAACCAAGGCCAAGTCTCCCTGCCAACACCTGTTGAATCCGTCGCCGAACTACAAAAACAAAAAGACTTCCAATTCGTCAAAGCCAAAGACGCCGAAGACTGTGCCGCCAAAACCCTGCAAATCCTCGAAACCTTCGTTCCGCAAACACTCGGCCGTAACCCCATCCAAGACGCCCAAGTTCTCGTCCCCATGCACAAAGGGCTCGCCGGAGTCGGCAACATCAACCAACTCCTCCAAGAACGACTCAACTCAAACCGAGAATCCATGCCCTTCGGCACCCTTCAATTTAAGCCGAATGACAAAGTCATTCAAACTCGCAACAACTACGATCAGAACATCTTCAACGGCGACATCGGCATCGTAAAATCCATCGACGGCGTCAACGGCACCATAGATGTCGACTTCGACAACAACCTCGTTTCCTACAGCAAAGCGGAAATGATCGACCTCTCCCTCGCCTACGCCGTCAGTATCCATAAATCACAAGGAAGCGAATACCCCGTAGTCATCATCCCCATCATGAAAGCCCACTTCATGATGCTCCAACGCAACCTAATCTACACCGCCATCACCCGCGGAAAGAAAAAAGTTATCCTAGTCGGCGAACCCGCCGCCTACGCAATGGGCGTCAACAGCTCCGACTCAAAAACCCGCTGCACCATTCTAAAAACACTCCTACAAAACACGTCACCAGAAATTGGATAAACATCGTCATCGAGCATCCCGCCCTTTTCGAACCTCGTCGAGATCTCCACTCCAACGAAATTTCCCCTCGAGTGCTAAAAGACCCTTTTGATCTTCCTTTCTGATGAGCTCTCTCAGAGCAAACTCAACGAGTTCTCCCTTGGTCCGTAAGCCCGTAATCTTCAATCCTTTACTCACGAGAACATCATCTAGATTTATGTTCACCCTACCCATGCACCAATATTCACAAAATAAGTGCATTTCGTCAATTTCTCAGTGATTTTGTTTAAACCACTATCAGGGCACCGTTCGCCCCTTTTTCTCACAACGCAGAGGAAGTAACGAACTAAGACTCCTACGAAACGCCTCATCAATAGCGATTTTCCCCTCTCGCCATCCATCAAATTTAGTTAATCGACTTAACTACCCACAGTTGACTCCACGAGCTGATTCACAGTTTCTTCCTTCCCTCCCCACAACGGAAAAAAGAACTCTAATGCATGATGAACGCGCTTGGGATCTCGGTCGAAATTTCCAAATCCGGGGTAAACTTTTCTTACAAAATTGCCTTCTCCAATTTCGACTTCTTCGTATTCAATTTGTTTACCATTAGAATACACCCTAATTTCCGGACAATGTGCGAATGAGATTAGTAAATCCACTTCTGATGCGTTCTTACGAAATCTGATCAGGTAGTCCGGCTGAAAAATACACATGCTCACGGCTCCAATATGGGTATACAATGCTGGATTCGAAATATCTTCCCTGAGAATTTCAGCAAGGATTGCCTCTGCTGGCTGCGGACCTTGCACAATTGGGTACCCATAAACAGTTTCAAAGCCCAAGGTCTCAAGGCCTTCCCGGTCAAATTCAAAAATCAACCGAGCATCTAGTTTAAACACTTCAATCGATTCCGCCGCAGAGATGATGTCTATATTCTCTTTTCCTCCAAAAATGGTTTCCAAGGCTACTTGCTGATCAATCACATCAGGTGTACGAGATGAAACGATCAGGTACACCCCCAAAGCATTTATAATAGCAACAACCGCTAATGCTTGAAGAAAGCTTCTCACGATTTTTCAGTGTCCCTACTTCGGATTCTTAAACAGCAACGAAACATTGGCTCCGCCAAATCCACTGCTATTACTCAAAGCAATCGTTGGCGGAACGTCCTCGGTCTTTCTTAATATATTTAGACCTGCAAATATCGGGTCAACATTCTCGATATGAGCCGAGCCCGGTGTAAATCCTTGCTTCATTGACAAGCTCACAATCCCCGCTTCCAAAACACTCGCCAAGCTTAAGCCATGTCCAGTGATCGCCTTAGTGCTTGAAATACGTGGATGATGACCTTGCGAAGTGAATACCTTATCCAAGGCTTTCCCTTCACTCGCATCACCAATCAAAGTCGAAGTCGCATGGGCGTTGATGTAGTCAATATCCCCTGCCTCAATTCCCGACGCTGAAATCGCAATATTCATCGCTCGTACCAGACCATGTCCATCAGGATGTGAGATCGCCACATTGTGACCGTCACTTGATTGACCCCAACCCAACATCTCTGAATACGGGGTCACGCCTCGACGCAGCACCTCATCCTCGCTCTCCAAAACAAGTACGACTCCGCCGCCTGCACTCACAAACCCATTACGCTTCGCATCAAACGGCCGAGACGCCATTGAAGGCTCTCCTTCTAGAGACAAGGCCCGCATTCCCGTAAACGGAAGCACACTCTCGTAATTCAAATCCTCGCCTGCAGCCACGAACATACGCTTCTGGCGCCCAAGGGAAATATCGTCATACGCGTAACCGAGCCCGTGAGCCGACGACGCACAGGCAGACGAAAAGCCACATGAGCTCCCTTGTATCTTAAAACGTGCCACTAAGTTAAAACTAAGCGTACCCGATATCGACGAAACAATCCCCGTCGGCGGACAACGCATCGGCCCCACTTGGCGCATACGCACCATGTTGTTATAAATCAATCGAGGCGAACCAGCCGAGGACGTACAGATTCCCGTATTCGGATTAGACACCTCATTTTCACTCAATCCCGCATCTTGTATCGCCTGCTCCATTGCGCAATACACATAAGGACCATGAGGCGGCATCCCACGCATCACATCGCGCCGAATTTTATAACCTGAGGGAATCGTCCAATCCTCAAAATCAGCGGACTCGACATCAAAGCCCTTAACAGTCGCCACCAATTTCACATGGGCGAAGGGATCATCCTCAAATGGCGGGTACGGTGCAAACCCATGACGTAGCTCACGAAGCGAACTCTCTACTTCAGACTTATTGTTTCCAATACTACTGATGAAACCAATGCCCGTTACAAATACCCTTTTCCTATCCATTCTATGATGCGTAAACGATGAGATAACTGCTTACAAAACACCGCCTTACACATCGAAAGTCGAGGCTTAAGACCATCCAAAGCTGAACACAAAAAAGCTCTCCATTCAAAAAACGGAGAGCTCATAAAAATTACGCCTATTCGAGGCGGGAAATCGACTACCCTTCCTTCTCAAACTCGAAGGCCAAAGAAAGCTCATCAACAGAAACCGTCTTTTCCCCATTTACTGAAATGGATCCAGAAAAAACAGCGAGCGGAGCGTGAACACGCTTCAACATCACTTCGAGCTCCAGAGTATCTCCTGGACGACAAACACGGAAACAACGCACTCCATCGGCACCTGTAAAATAGATTCCAGTCGATTTTATTGCAGTATAACTCAACTCAACAGGAGCCTGTTTAATTAGCATAAAAACCGCCAACTGCCCCAACGCTTCCAACATAATAGAAGCCGGAAAAACGGGGTCGTCCTTAAAGTGACCTTTCAGAAACTCTTCCTGTCCACTGATTCTATATTTTCCTGTAGCGACTCGTTCTTCGAGTGTGGCTTCACTTAAAAATAAAAATGGCTCCTGCTGAGGTACGGTCGCTGCGACCTCTTCCAAAGGATAAAAACCGCCACTGCTTCCAGAGGGTCTCCCATCGGGAACGCCTAGAACCTTATTTCCAATAAATGCCTTCAAATCCCCGATTGAACGCAAATCAATGAGCTCCTCATTCTTAATGGAAACGCCCAATGCCTCTTCAACCATCATGACCGCTTCGATCATAGTAAGCGAGTCCAGCCCAAGGTCCTCCATAAACTGAAGGTTATCGTCTCCCTCTCTGAGCTTATCAACGATATCAGGATCCAAAAATCGCTCGATTATGCCTAAAACAATCACAGGAACCAACGACGCATCATTCGATTCCCTAAATTTCAATGCAGCTTCCAAGGTTTCTCGCGAACAACGCTTGAGCGTTTCTCGCAAAAGCTCTTCGCTGCCTGGGGTCGGTGCATTGATCGCTTCGTTTGTAGTATGATGCTGGTCTGACATTCTGTAACTCAAGAAAGGAGGGAGATTCACTAATGTAAACGCTAAACCCTTAAGCGTCCCGTATTAATACGAGAAACCTATCCACTATGGATTCAACTTCTTACATCCTATTCTAAAAACACCCGCACAATTCCAGTCCAAACCTCCTCAAACCTAAATATTCCCCAGATTATGCCGCCAAGGACACAATACTAATAAGAAGGATCCCTACTACCACCCATTAGCAAAACTCACCAGCACCAAACCCGAGATAATCTTATTGGATTGCCAAAATACGCGGCCCCTCTTCATTCCATAGACTCAGTCACCTTCCACTGAATTCTCACATGCCCGCCAACTCCCCCTCTCAGCTTCCAGTCTACCTCCTGACTCACGAATTTCATCCCTCAAAAGGAGGTATCGCAACATTCGTCGAGGAGCTAGCCCGAGGGAGTGCCGCAATTGGACACGACGTTGAAGTCTGGGCACCCCGCGGCGACACTCAACACGACCAGCAATTCCCATTTTCAGTAAGACGCATCGACCTCAAAGGAAGCCACGACCTATCCTGCCAGGTCGCAATGGCACGTCGCATCATTAGACAGCACAAAAAACTGAAAAACGGCATCCTTCACCTCTGTGAACCTGGCCCCATTCTCGCAATGAGCTACCTCCAGTTCTTCGAACGATTCATGCCTCGCAAGCTGGTCATAACATTCCACGGCTCCGAGATCCTACGTTTCGCCGCAAACCCATTTAGAAAGTTTCTCGTCAATCAACTCATTCAACGAGCAGATCGCCTAACCGTCCTCTCGGAATACACCCAGAATCTCCTCGAAGAGAAATTTCCAAATTCCCGAAACAAAACCCTCCTCACCCCAGGAGCCCTCAGAGAGAACTTCGTCGCTCATCACCGCGATCGATCCACACCTCACACCACAGTAAACATTCTTAGTGTAGGGCGAATCCATCCACGCAAAGGCCAACTCCTTCTAATAGAAGCCCTCAACAAGCTCTCCCTAGAACTTCAATCGAGGATCCACCTCCGAATTGTAGGTACCGGCAATAAACACGGCTACGGCGACCGACTCCGCCACGCCGCCAAAAAGTCCGCTTTTCCTGTAGACCTATGTGGAGAAGTCACACGCCAGGAATTGCAAGACCTCTACACAGAAGCTGATCTCTTCGCCCTGACCAGCACTCCCCACAAACATTCGGTCGAAGGCTTCGGACTCGTCTACCTAGAAGCCGCCGCACATGGACTTCCGGTCATCGCCCACAAAACTGGAGGAGTCAGCTGTGCCGTGAATGATAAAGTTAACGGCCTCCTAGCTGACCCCAAACACCCTGAACAACTTACCGCTGCATTCGAACGACTCATCTCCGACCCACAGCTAAGAGACACCATGGGAAAGAACGGCCGCCAACATGCGACCCGCTCTAACTGGACCCAAGCAGCAAAGGCCCATTTCGAAAATTGGAATCTTGATTAGCAACGAGCCTGCAGCAAAGCTGCCCAACATCCATGATTGAGAGTATATCAAAAGTCGTCGTCCGCTATTCAGAAACCGATATGATGGGCATCGTCTACCATGCCAACTACCTGCCTTGGCTTGAGATCGGGCGAACTCAAATGTTGCGTGAACACGGCGTCCCTTACAGCGAAATGGAAGCCCAAGGTATTCTCCTACCAGTTCTCGAAATCAGCATGAAATACCGCCGCCCCGCGCGCTACGATGAGGAGATTACCATAATCACCCGCATGCACCAAAAACCCTTCGTTAAAATCCACCTCGACTACGAAGTGAAAAAGGGGGACGAACTCCTCGCGACCGCTAAGAGTATGCACGCCTTTATGAATCGTAGTGCTCAGCCCATCAAAACACCCCGATACTTCCTCGACGCCATTTCACAAAAATTCGCCTAGGCTCAATTTCTCAAAAAACAGAAAAACCGTATCCACCCTAAACCTCACGGAATAAGAGCAAAGACTACACCCGGAACAAAATCAGTACATAACCCTATTAAACAGTTGAGTATTTACTCTTAACCATCCATTTTTCGAATCACCCCTTAAATGCAAGTTTCCCTGCTAGCATTCATACGAACCCCCTGATCGAAAAATAGAAATGAAACTCAAACTCAAGGACACCCAGTCCATCAACTTTCGCAATACCTCCATCCGTAGCATCCAAGAAGATCACGGCCATCTTTGCTTCTCTATCGATAAAGTAGTCATCGAACCCCCGATCAAAACCTTCTGGGCAAAAAACTGGATGGCACGAGATTGCACATTCGTTTGCAAGTCCCTCAATAAGAATCAAATAGAACGTTGGATTAACGGCACAATTCAAAGCGAGACCTACCTCCATGAGTGCCCCATCACAGATCTCATAAACGTCGAACGGAAAAACAACTGCCTCGTTCTCAGTGGATTCTCAAGCGATCGTAATTGGGTGGTTTGGCAAATCGAAGCCAGCGAATACGAACTCAACTGGAACTCCATCGAGGAATATAAAGTCCCGAAAAGGTCCGCCACTCCAGTTTCAAGGATATCAGCGTTTATCTAGTACTACTCTGAGAACCGACCAAGTAAGCTCTCAACGAGACAAAGCCGTATCCCAATAACGATACTCTTCGAGAGTATCACCATCCTCCTCAACCTCACGTATCGGAGCCAAACACAGGTCCGCGGCGACCCCCAATAAACGGTACAACGCCCAAACGGCATGAGGTCGCACCATAAGCTCATCGTATTGTGCGAGTTGCGTAAGAGCCTCCACGACCTTCTCCAAATAACTCTGCCGATCCTCATCACTTGTCCGAGCAGCCCACCAGTCCTCGTGCTCAAGAAGGTTCCCCGCCACGATACAGGCGTTGCGCAGCAACCCGCGTAGCTTCAAACGCTTCACCGGAGTCTTCCGATAAAACTCACGAAAAGTCTCCATATCCATCTTCAAGACCTCGAGAAGATCCATTTTAGAGATATCATATCGCGTATCGAGCAACAGCAAGCGCCCCTCTTTCGCGAAGCGATTCCAAGGGCATATATCGAGACAAATATCACAGCCAAATATTCGACTCCCGATCGCCTCACGATACTCTCTCGGGATCACCCCCTTATTCTCAATGCTTTGATACGAGATACACCGATTAGCATCGAGCATCCCAGGCTTCACGATCGCATTAGTGGGACAGGCCTGAATACAGCGCTCACACTTCCCACACAGCAAAGCCAGTTCCGCCCGATTCGTAGAAGTGCTCGTCTCCTTCTTCAGCGGTGCATCGGGCTCAACATTCAGTCTCACCAAAATAGTTGCCAGCAGCAGCCAATTCCCATGCTCCTTGGAAATCAACATACCATTCTTTCCCTGCCAACCCATTCCTGAAGCCGCGGCCCAACCACGCTCCATTACCGGACCCGTATCGACATAATAGCGATAATCTCTCGGGCCGAGCCCATGCGACTCTTCCAATAAAGCACCCGCCGTTTTCAATCCTTTTAGCACCGTATCGTGGTAATCGATATGCAGGCTATACTTGCTCCAGCGTTTTTGATAACGAGCCTCCTCGTTTTCCGGCGGCAAATAATTGATTCCGAGCATAATCGCCGAACACGCTCCCTCAAGAACGAGCTCAGGATTCAAGCGCTTCTCGATCGAATTCTTCAACCACGCCATATCGGCATGATAACCGAGCTCCACCCATTCGTGCAGCCGCTTATTCTCAATTGGTTCCAAATTAGTAAATCGAACCGAATCAAAACCAAGCTCTTCAAGCTGCCCGCGCAACGACTCCTTATCCTCTCCGCGATAAATCATGATTTTAAATCTTCCAATCGAGCACCCAACCGAACCCTATCGCCACGTCTTAGACTCTTCCTTGTAGACACGACACAAATGCGAAACCACGTCACCAATCGGACGACCATCAGTCAAAACCTGAGTTCCTGCCTGTCGATAAATCGGCTCACGCAAGGCCAACATCTTTCGGATTTCTTCGAGGGGATCCTCCACATTCAGCAGCGGGCGATTCGCATTCCCCTTCGTACGCTCGTAAATCGTCTCCGCCGTAGCCAATAAACTAATGACCGGACCGTGCTTCTTTATACGTTCCAGCATTCCAGGCTGAATAATCAAGCCCCCTCCGCAAGAAACCAAACAACCATTCGCCGGATGCCCGCCCTCAATAAATTGCTGCTCCAACTCCCGAAACTTCACTTCTCCTTCAATCGCAAAGATCTCCGAAATTCGAACCCCTTGTGAACGTTCAATCGCTTCGTCGCTGTCAATAAACGTAAGTCCCAGCCGCTGAGCCGCCAAACGCCCTATTGTGCTTTTGCCGGTTCCCATAAAACCAACGAGGTAAATATTTGGCTGTCGTTCAGAATTCATAAGGTGGAGTCTTGCTTCCATAAAGTCTTGCCGACCATAGTCTAGCTCATAAATGAATCGACCTCCGCTAGACGCCCTCATCTTTGGAGCCGGACTAGCCGGTTCTATCTTGGCAGACACCCTAATTAGACAAGGTAAGTGCGCCCTCGTAATAGACGAACCCTCGCAATCTCTGTGTTCCAGAACCGCCGCTGGGCTCATAAACCCAATCGGTGGCAAACGCCTCAACCTCGTCTGGAAAGCCGACACGCTAATCCCCTTCGCTCAAGCCTACTATCGTTCGCTCGAGGAACGCTTTCACAAGCCTCTCTTTCACTCGAGGGCAATCGCTCGACTCTTCGCCACGCCCGCCGAAGAACAAATCTGGCTAATCAAAAAGAAAAAAACCGACTACAAAAACTGGATCGCTCCTCTCGACTCCATCCCTCTCGACCCAAGCTTCGAGAATTCCCAAGGGTTCTCTATCCAAGGAAGTGGTTTCCTCGACACCAGCTCTACCCTCGATGCCCTAAGAGCTGAACTCATCCACCGTGATTCCCTGCTCGAAACGATATTCGACTACGGCGAAATCGACTTCAGCGAAACCACTGCCGTATCTTTCCGAGGTCAAAAAGCGAAGGTCGCGATCTTTTGCGAAGGACACCTCGCCACCAATAATCCGTTTTTTTCAGACATCCCGTACAAACCAGCCAAAGGCGTCATCGGCAGAGTACGCATCTCTCGCCCTCTCCCTTCGACCGCAATTCTCAAAGGAAAATTTCTCATCCCCCTCGACGATGGCACCTACCGAGTCGGAGCCACCTACAACTGGAAAGAACGAGACGATATTCCAGATCCCGCAGGGATTCTGGAACTCGAAGCCTTCCTCGAATCACACTTTCCCAGCGAATGGGAATGGGTTGAAAAACGAGCCGGAGTCCGCCCCGCAACCGCAGGTGCCTATCCCGTAATAGGACCGAGCCCAATTCAAGAGAACGCCCTCGCCTTCAACGGATTCGGGAGCAAAGGCTCCATGCAAATTCCCTACTTTGCCCAAACCCTCGCCGACTTCATCTGCGAGGATATTCCACTCTGCAAAGACGCCCTCCCTCAACGCTTCTGCAAACAAGAACAATCAAAACCAAAACGCTGGCGAGCCACCGACATCGCCAAGGAAGAAACGCTCAAAAGAGTCAACCAGGGCGATCTCGTCATCGACGCCACCGCTGGCAACGGAAATGACACCCTATGGCTCGCGAGCAAAGTAGAAAAAGACGGCACCGTATTCGCTTTCGACATTCAAAAATCGGCCCTCGAGAAGACCAAAGTCCGCCTCAAAAAGGCCGATCAACTCAACCAAGTTCATCTTGTTCACGCAGGACACGAACACCTCATCGATCACATTGGCCTAGACAAAATAGGACAAGTCTCAGCAATCGTCTTCAATCTCGGATTCCTTCCGGGAGGTGACACAAACCTGATAACCCTCCCCCAAAGCACACTTGAAGCTCTGGAACAGTCCGCCTCCCTACTCAAACCAGGTGGCCTTCTTTCCGTAATTCTATACCCCGGACATGAAGGTGGGCATAACGAAAGCCAACAAGTTGTGAGATGGGCTCACGAACTCGACAAAGAGCACTTCAAAGTACACATCGTCGAGCACCCGACAAAACACCCAAAATCCCCTTTCCCGATATTCATAGAAAAGTGCTGATCAACGACCGTCGCAAAAACAACGTCTCGTCGATGCATCATCAGAACTAGGTTCTATCTACGGGTACCGTATTCAGTGCCTCGGCGATAGTCGTCAAGCCTTCCTTTACCTTAAGAAGGCTATCTTGGTGAAGCGTCTTCATCCCATTCTCCATCGCCAAACGTTTGATTTCCGCCGTTTCGGCCCCCTTATTAATGGCCTCAACAGTCGCCTCATTCATCGTCATTAGTTCATGAATACCGACACGACCCTTATACCCTGAACTATTACAACGCGGACACCCCTTAGGATTATGACGATAGATTGGTCCGACCCAGCCAAGTCCCGTCTCAAGGATTTCCGCCTCTCGACCTTCGGGATCATACTGGATACGGCATGTTTTACAAACACGTCGCATCAAACGCTGTGCACATACACACAACAACGACGACGAAATCATAAAAGGTTCGATCCCCATATCAGTGAGACGAGCCACCGTACCAGGAGCATCGTTCGTGTGCAAAGTACTGATAAGTAAGTGACCCGTCAAAGCAGCCTCAATAGCAATCCCGGCTGTCTCCGTATCACGAATTTCCCCTACAAGAATAATATCCGGATCCTGACGTAAGAAAGCACGCAAAGCACTCGCAAAGGTCAGCCCAATCTGACGCATCATCTGCATCTGATTAATACCATCCAAGGTATACTCGATCGGATCCTCCGCAGTACGAATTACGATACCCGGATTATTAATTTCGTTCAACGCGGAATACAGCGTCATCGACTTACCCGACCCCGTAGGACCACAGTGAAGAACCATGCCATAAGGCTGCTTAATCACTTCCCGATAACG
Organism: uncultured Puniceicoccaceae bacterium; assembly: GCA_963933925.1. Lineage (GTDB taxonomy): Bacteria > Verrucomicrobiota > Verrucomicrobiia > Opitutales > Opitutaceae > JAKYXN01. The sequence continues at coordinate 2,056 of CAWVWU010000082.1, read as the reverse complement.
TGCCAAATTCTCCTCCGAAAAGCCCAGAGCAGGCAGAGGTAAGGTAGATTTCTGCTTATCGAGAATACGCATAACGATCCCTTCCCCGTGATTAAGTGGAGCGGTCGAAACACGAAGATCGATATCGATATTCTTCTTTGTAAATTGCTTAAAAATGATACGTCCATCCTGAGGCATGCGGCGCTCAGCAATATCCAAATTGGACATGATCTTCACACGTGCCACAAGTGACCCACTGATCTTAGGTGGCAAACGGAGCTTCTCCTGACAGACCCCATCGATTCGATTTCGAACAACAAGCTCTTTCTCGCGCGGCTCAATATGAATATCACTCGCACCACAATAATACGCATCCTCGATTATGCGATTCGCGAGCTGAATAATAGGAGCCGATTCTTCGCCTCCTTCATCTTCCTCCTCTAGAATTTCGTCCTCGTCAAAGTCGACTCCCATGGCCTCAACCACATCGTCGAACTTCGTATCCATAGGCTTATTATCCTCTTTTAAAGCCTCCTTGATATCACTCTCAGGACTCAAAAGAGAAATAACATGTTTACCTGTTATCTCAGCGAGCTTGCTAGAGACCGTAAGCTCATAGGGATTAGCAAACGCAACAACGAAAAGATGACCCACCGAACTCACCGGTATCACCAAATTCTTCACACAAAACTCTCTGTCAACGAGCTCGAACGTCTCGTCCGTAACCATCAGACTGCGAACATTAAAGGGAGGAACTCCATATGCCCGACTTTTCGCCAAGTTAAGTTGATGCAGTGACACGCTATGGCTCTCAGCCAACATGCCATCAAACTCAGCACCATTGTAGTCCGTCTCCGTCTCTAATAATTCCGAAGCTGACTCTTTCGATATATACTCGAGAAGCTCGAGATTATCCACAATCGTTTTCTGCAGTCGTCCCAGTCCCATAAATCCTATTTCTTTGCAGCCGCAGCCTTTTCCTTATCCGATTCGCGTCCTTCTAAAAACTCAATGATAGAATCCAGAGGGGCAATATACCACACAACTTTCCCAGGCAGCTTATCTTCCCAATACTCCCTGACAACGGGGCTCAAATAATAAGCAGTCGCCAAGTAACAGGTATCCTCAACCTGATCAAATGGAACAGTCCAAGTCGCCCAGCACTCATCGTCATCAATGCTTGCCACCAACTCCTCAGGAGACTCGATATTACGTATATCGACAACTCCCAACCCATACTCATCAACCTGATACTCGATCAATCGCTCTTCCTTAAGCGATTGCTGCTCGTTAACTAGAATCGAAAGCAAATTGATCCGAAAAACCTCCTCCGACGTCGACATCAGTTCCATCAGGCGCTCATTACCAGCGTCCAAATCATCGATTTCGACTAAACTCTTCTCCACCAAATTCGCCCCTAAGAGACGATTGGCACGCGTAGTTAAAGGCTTAATGCTAGACATACAACTTTAGGATCAATCGCTTGTATTTTTGGGGTTAGACTTCTGAGCAGCTTCCGCCTCCAATGCTTCCTCGACAGCTTTTTGTTCAGCTTTAGCCGAAGCGACCTTATCCCACAAAAGTTGCTTCAAATCCGGAACACCTTCCTCAGTAAGACAAGAAATTGGCTGGATTGCCACATCGATTCGTTTCTGAAACTCCTTCAAATTTTCAATCGAAGCATCCTCATCCATCTTATTGGCAACCACCAAACGGGGCTTTTCCAACATGGTCTCATCATAAGCACCCAGCTCACTGAGGAGCTGCTCGTAGTCATCCCACGGCATGCGTCCGTCAATTCCGGACATATCCACAATTAGAACTAAAAGGAAACAACGCTCGATGTGTCTCAAGAATCGATGCCCAAGCCCGCGATTTTCGCTCGCTCCATCAATCAATCCCGGAATATCTGCCAACTGAAGTCGACTATAAATCTCTTCGTATTCGATAATACCAATTTGTGGATGCAAGGTAGTAAACGGATAAGCCGCTACCTTCGGATGAGCATTCGTTATCAAATTCGTTACGGTCGACTTTCCGGCATTCGGATAACCTACCAATCCCAAATCAGCGATAC
>CAWVWU010000081.1:0-15948 GCA_963933925.1 uncultured Puniceicoccaceae bacterium | reverse complement strand
GGATACGGCTGGCACGTATTCGAAATTGCAAGCTACCTCGGACAACTTGCCTCTCATCGCAGTGTCCCCGAAAAGTCCAAGCTCTTCAACGAAGTGAGTCTCTATTTCCTCAAGGGGTACAACTCAATCTCACCGGTTCCACAAGAGCAACTAGACCTACTTCCACTCTTTCACCTAATGCGGAGAGTTTGGATCTGCGGAGTATTCTGTGACAACTTCGAGAACTGGAGCAGTACTTTTCTCACTCCAAACCGTTGGAGACGTGAAGCACATAGTGCCAAACATTGGGCACGAGATTTTTGCGATCTAAAGGTCTAATCTGCCACACTTCAGAAATAGAAAACCCTCCGCCAATATGACGGAGGGTTCGGCTTATCGAATTTGGAGATAAAGTATCCGAAACTGATTGGCTATATAGACTAGAACTTGAGATTCGCTTCGAAAGTCGCAAGTGCGTTGCTAGTACCATCCTCAGCGTCAAAGTAAGCACCCTTTGCGATCAAAGTAGTGTAGTCATTCAACTTATAAGCAACCACTGCATCGATTTCATCACCAAAATCGACACCTGAATTCTCTGCCTTAAACTTGTGGTAGAACAATGTAACAGGAATTCCATTAGCAACAGGAACCTTATAAACAAACTTCACATAAAGATCTTCTAGACCATCCGGAAGACCTCCAGCCAAGCCAATAGACTTACCTGCAAACTTATCGGCAAATCCATTAAACTTATGGACAGTTGCCAATGGAGTTGTGAACCCACTGGTACCATCACCTTCTAATGATTCATAACCAAGAGCTGCCGTCACTTCACCAAGCTTCTTCGATACTTCTGCAGCAATGTAACTCAAACTTACATCGTTTGGATTGTCGCCTGTATCATTCTGGATCGCATAACTCACTGCATACTTAAAACCAGACGCAGATCCCGTTCCGCGAATACCATAGGTATTTGTAGACATCTTTGCCCAGCCAGCCGAATCAAAATCAAGAAGGTATGCAAAAGCAGTTACACTCAACTCTTCAGAAACCTTATACGCACCGTTCAATACGATCCCATCCAATTCCTGAGAAGTCGCGTTCACGCGATTCACTTGATCAAGGTAGGCAACGTTTAGAGTGGTCTCCGCAGTCGGCGAAAATTTCGCTGTCAACGCATCAAAGGTTTGAATATTCTGTCTCCAACCGACGTGCCCAATAAAACGATGGTCATCTAACGTGTAGATCTGATTTCCTAATTTAACGGCAGCCAAATCATTTTTGTAAGAAACCCATAGTTGGTTAATCTCCGTAGTAGGGACATCAAGACTAGGACGTTCTGCGTTATCTTCAAAACTTAGATTTTCAAACTCAACGGATGCGTTAAAACCGTTAATCGCACCTGTAGTAAATCCAAGACGAGTACGAATACTCGCTCCATAGATATCGTTGTCTCCAGCTTGATCGACATACTCATAACGAGCACGAATATCTAGGCTAGTCTTGCTATCGGCGATCGCATCGCTGAACGCGTCAGCATGAAGCAGGCTCGTCATAGTCGACCCTGCGATTAGTGAGGTGATAATTCCTGCGGTACGCAGGCGAGTTAGGTAGTTTGAGTTTTTCATGTTTTGCTTTCTTTTTCAGTGCTGCATCAACACGATTTCTAATGTGACCTATTACGACTAGATCTCAAGAGACATCATGAAGGATTAGGGAATAATCAAAATGCTTCTAGCAAACATAATGCCAATTAATACACATCCCTCAAATATCGCTTCTCTGACTTCAATTTCTTGATATAGTCTCCAGCCTGCTCGCTTGTCATACCACCATGAACCTCGACCACTGTATGGAGAGCCGCATCCACATCCTTCGCCATCCGAGACGCATCACCACAGACATAAAAATAACCTCCACGCTCCAACCACGCATAGAGCTCCACCCCGTGTTCTATCATTCGGTCCTGTACATAGATCTTCTCCTCCTGATCTCTAGAAAAAGCAGTCTCGAAGCGGGTCAATAAACCATTCTTCTGATAAGCATCGATCTCATCACTATAGAGGAAATCACAAGACGCATGTTGGTCTCCAAAGAACAACCAATTATCACCGCCAGCCTTACGCGCTGCTCTCTCTTCGAGGAAGGAGCGGAAGGGTGCGATCCCTGTACCTGGCCCTACCATGATGACAGGAGCATCGTTATCCTCGGGTAGTTTGAAGTTCTTACTCGCGTGGAAATATACTTTAACAGGCGTCTCAAGCACCTGCTCCGCTAAATACGACGAACATACACCTTTACGATTACGCCCATGGCTCTCGTAAGACACAAGACCGACCGTGACATGCACTTCATCCTCATGAGCTTTGGGACTTGATGAAATGGAATACAAGCGAGGAGCAACTTTATTCATGATAGATACAAGTTGATCAGCACTTTCGAAGTCATGTTTAAATTCGACCAACACATCGATCAATTGTCGTCCCCAAGAAAATTCGTTCAACGCATCCTTATTATTGATCAATGCATTCAATTTTTCATTACCCGATAGTTCAGCCAATGCCTTCAATATTTTAGGCGAAAGATTCGTGATGTCATAATCTGATATCAGAGACTCACTCAACGACCCCCTTTCTCCATTGGGCCTTACAACCTCTTCGCTTCCATCAAATCCCGCTGCCGCCACGAAGTCGTTCACATACTCCGCACAATTCTCCGGAACCACTGCAAGAGCATCACCGGCTTCATAACTGAATCCAGAACCAGCGATGGATAGTGCAACATGCTGAGTCTGCTTCGAGGAGTCATCCCCATTCAAATTGCGATTATCGAGAACCTTAGCCGGAAACGGATTCTTCTTCCCAAATTCTGGCTCAGACGAATCGCCCCTTTCATAACTAGAACGATCCGACGAAGACGCTCCTGCACCCAATGCTCCACCCAATGAACTAATCCAACCTTCAAATGCCTCGTCAAAATCCGCATCGCAATCGACTCGCGGAGCGATCTGCGTAGCACCAAGTGCCTTAAAGCGTTCATCGAAATCTATTCCACACTTACAGAAATCGGGGTAATTGGAATCACCCAAAGAAAGCACCGAATACTTCAAGTTCTCCAACTTCGGAGCCGCGTCACTTAAGATCCACTCATAGAGAGAAGCCGCATTGTCTGGAGGATCACCCTCTCCGTAAGTCGAAGTCATAAGCAGCAACAAGCCCTCATCCTTCAAAGACTCATTATCATAGTCGCCCATATCAAGGACCTTAGGCTCAAACCCTTTCGACTTCAGAGACTTCGCGACCTGTTTTGCCAAGGATTCGGTATTCCCCGTCTGAGAACCCCAAAGAATAGTGACTGGCGTCGCCTCAACTGCTGGTGTCGCTTCGCCACCACCTTGTGCGGAGTACATACCCGCGAGGTAGCCATTTAGCCAACCAATCTGATCTTTGCTAAAAGGAGCGTTTTCAGGAATAAAGGGAGGAGGATTAAGAATGTTCATCTGTACTAATTAAATGGATTTAAACGTATTACGCGTTAACAGCGTCGAGGGTATACATGTCGCGAAGCTGCTCTTCGTTAAAGCGACGATTAAAGGCAGGAAACGTCTCCCCCTCATTTCGCTTCGACTGATAGACCGTTACGATATTCTTCAAGAGAGGTTTCACTGTCGTGAAAGGAACTGCCTTAAACACCTCCTTCGCGATCCCCTGCTCATCGTCGACTCCACCGCCGAGAACCACGTGGTAGCCTTCGACGCTCTCGCCATCGACCTTCACTTTCGTCGCCTGCATCCCGATATCGCCAATATAGTGTTGAGCACAGGAGTGAGCACAGCCCGTTACGTGAATATTTAACGGCTGGTCAGATTCCAATTCACCCCCGAGGTAATCGATCAACTCCAAAGCATTCCCCTTCGTATCACACGCCGCGAATTTACAGCCCTTTGCTCCGGTACAAGCGATAACCCCACTTCCGATATTGTGAGGCTCACAGATTAGTCCAAGATCCAAGATCGCTGCTTTAACAGCAGAAATATCTTCATCCCTAATATTTGGTATCAACAAATTCTGCCAGACTGTAAGGCGGATTTCTCCGTTTCCATACTGATTCGACAAACGAGCGACTGCCTTCATTTGCGGAGGTGTCATTCTCCCAACCGGAAAGATCACTCCGAGATAACTCAACCCCGCTTGCACTTGCTTATGAGCTCCGACGTGCGTCAAGCGACGCACGGGAAGACGAGCGATGCAATTCGCCAGCGGAAAACGCAGAAAATCAAAGTCTAATTCCTTCTCAGTTTCTGCAACAAACTTCTCAATTCCCCACTTATCGATCACGTACTTCAACCGCGACTTGCCTCGGTTCGTACGATCACCGTTTTCAATAAATACTCGAAGAATCGCCGACGCCACTGCCAAACACTCCTCAGGTTTAATCAAAATACCTGAATCCGTCGCAAACTGCTTATGACCAGTAATCCCTGCCAATTGAACGCGGAAGTAGATCCCCGCTTCAAGTCCATGCCCCTCTTCAACCTTAACCGCATAAAAGGCGATATCGTTCGTATCTGCACAAACGCTCATCGTCCCTCCTCCATCGAAGGAAATATTAAACTTACGGGGTAGTCCGTAGAATTCACGCGTATTCAAGATCAAGTGATGCATCGCTTTCGCCAGCTCACGAGTATCGTAAATCTCCTGGGAATCGATTCCCGACGTTGCCGACGAGGTTACGTTACGAAGATTGTCCGCACCAGAACCTCGAGAATTAAGACCGAGATCAACAATACGCTCTAAAACCTTGGCTGCATTCTTCGCTTCAATCTCGCGGAACTGATAATTACCTCGCGTAGTCAAGTCGGCATAGCCTCCCGCCAATTCCTCAGTAACTTCAGCCAAGCCCTCCAATTGGTAAGACTTTAACAACCCACCTGCCACACGACCTCGCAACATAAAATGATCCTGTGCCGGACGTACGTCGAACAAACCATAGTATTTAAAGTAAAATACGTCTTCAGCTGTCGGCATCTTGTTTTCCGCTGCATGAGCCACGATCCTATCGTAGCAGTCCAGCCCATTGAGCTCGTGCTTGTAACGCTCTTCTTTACAGAGATCCTCAACAGGAGTCCCATAAACCGTCTCCTCTTCGACCATATTTCCTACTCCAGATGCAGAGTCAGCCGTAAACGTTCCATTCTCGGTTTGCCCTACGAACGGTGAAGGACCGCGTTGATTAACTCCGGCGAAAAAACCAGATAAGTATTCTTTTTGTTCTGATGAAAAGTTTTGATTAGGATTCATGTTTTATCTCCAAATAAATACCAGTGACGGCTGTCGAACCATTGTGTTGACCGCCCTTTAGCAGCTTAGATGCCAACAAGGGATCTACCTCAATTCTCAGCAATAATGAGAAAATGAAGCAGCCTAGTGCTTCTTTTTGCATGACTAGGATTACTCAACTTTTCCAAATCGATTAAATCTATTCATCCCCAAACAAACTTGATCATCCCTATAGCTATTTGCATCTGGGACCTCCGATTTCTTTGAAAATTGAGAATCGGGCACCAAACCTGCTAAAGGCAGTTGAACAGGGCTAATGCAGCCCGAATGAGAATAAAATTCATGACTAGCACATCGAAGCCAAATAGTTCTACGCTCAACGCCTTCCTCGTTGGGGCCTCATCTGCACTCATCATCTGCCTCGCCATCTATTTCGGGTCTGGCCGCCTAGAACACTTCGACCACGCTCTCTACTACTACGCTATCGGATCTATTCTTGGAGCTTTCGCAGTCGGCTACCGCTTCACTCTCTGGTCCAGCCGCCCCCCTTCACGCCTCTACTTTATTAGAGGATGGCAGCTTCTGACTAAAAGCGGCCCGAAATACGCCAAACGCAGCCCCGAAAGCAAATCGGCTGCAGCAGCCATAGAACTCGCTAAATCAGCCGCCGTTAACTTCGCCGCTCAAAACTTCATCCGCAAGCGCAGCTACTACCGATGGATCATGCACCTCTGCTTATCCGGTGGGTGCACCCTCGCCTTCGCAGTAACCTTTCCTCTCGTCTTCGGCTGGGTTCACTTCACAACCCCGCTCGATAACCCCGAATACTACCACGTCATCTTATTAGGCATAAAAGTAGACGCCTTCGACGTCCATAGCATCAAAGCGCTACTCATGTTCAATGCTCTGAACATCGCCGCAATCTTCGCATTAATCGGACTCGTCATGGCCTTCATCCGTCGACTCACCGACGCAGGCGAAATCGCCACCCAAACCTTCTACGAAGACTTCCTTCCTCTGATCATCATCGCATTGGTCACAGTCACTGGTCTTGCACTAACGGTAAGCTACAAATTCATGGGCGGCCAAGGACACGGAACCCTCGTTTGGATTCACATGCTCTGCGTCATCTCCCTCATTTTCTACATCCCATTCGGCAAACTCTTCCACATGTTCCAACGAACCTGTGCCCTCTCTGTAAGCATGTACAAAAAAGCAGGCGAAGAAGAGGAACAAGCCGTCTGCCTAATCACCGGGAAAGAATTCGCCTCCAAACGCCACGTCGAAGATATGAAAATCGTCCTCGACCAACTCGGATACAACTACCGCTACACCGACGAAGAAGGAAACGAAATCCACTACGCCGATGTCAGCCCCGCTGGACGCCGACGCCTCCTCGCCCTCAACCAAGGAAAATCCCTCGGACGCTAAAAAGAGTCACTCACTCTTCACCACTCACTACTTACCACTTTTAAGACATGGCCAAGCTCACACAACACATCGACGACTACCTTCCTAAATACGGCCCCAACCTCGCCTACGAGCCAGTCGGCGGCTGGGACACGCGTAAACCAGACAAAATAGTCAAGACGCACTGCTGTTTCTGCGGCGTCCAGTGCGGCATCAATCTCAAGGTCAAGGACAACAAAGTAATCGGCTTCGAACCACGCGAAGACTTCCCGGTCAACCAAGGCAAGCTCTGCCCGAAAGGCGTTAAGCGCTACATGCAGAACGAGCATCCCGACCGCCTCATGGCACCGCTCATGCGAAGCGACAACGGATTCCGTGAAGGCACCTGGGACGAAGCCTTCGATAAGACTGCCAGCGAAATCAAACGTATCCAAGAAAAGTACGGCAAGAACGCATTCAGTTTCCTAGGCGGAGCATCCATGACCAACGAAAAAGCCTACCTAAACGGTAAGTTTGCCCGCGTCGCTCTAAAAACCGCCAACATCGACTACAATGGTCGCCTCTGCATGGTATCCGCTGGACAAGGCAACAAGATGGCATTCGGCGTCGACCGTGCAGCCAACCCTTGGAGCGACATCCCACTCGCCAAGGTCATAATCCTCGCCGGCACCAACCTCGCCGAATGTTTCCCAGTACTCACTCAATACATCTGGAAAGCCCGCGACGCCGGAGCCAAGATCATCGTAATCGATCCACGAATTACACCAATCGCACGCACCGCCGATCTCTTCCTCCCCGTTAAACCAGGACGCGATAGTGCCCTCGCCAACGGCATCCTCCACCTGATGATCAAAAACGGGTGGACCGACAACGACTTCATTAAAGAACACACCAACGGTTGGGAAGACGCCGTTAAACAAGTCGAGAAATTCACTCCAGAATACACCCAAAACATCACCGGAGTCCCCGCTCAAAGCATAATCGAAGCGGCAAAACTTTGGGGCGAAGCGGAAACGTCCATGCTCCTCCACGCCCGCGGAATTGAACACCACACCAAGGGAGTCGAAAACGTCCTCAGCTACATCAACATCGTCCTCGCATCGGGCCGCATCGGAAAAGAAGGATCTGGATACGGAACTATCACTGGCCAAGGCAATGGCCAAGGCGGACGCGAACACGGCCAACGCAACAACCAACTCCCCGGCGGACGCGACATCGACAACCCCGAACACCGCCAATACATCGCCGACGTATGGGGAGTCGAAGAATCATCCATCCCCGAAGCCGGCCACACCGCCTGCGAACTCATCGACGCAATCGAAGCCGGAGAAGTAAAAGGTCTCCTCTGCATCAGCTTTAATCCATTGGTCTCGATACCCGATTCCGATCGCACCCGAAAAGCACTCGAAAAGCTGGAGTTCTTCGCCTGCATCGACTTCTTCCTCAACGAAACCGCCCGCTTCGCCGATGTCGTCCTCGCAGGATCACTCCAGGAAGAAGACGAAGGCACAGTCACCACCGGCGAAGGTCGCTGCGTTAAGCTCAACCAATCAGTAACGCCTCCAGGCAACGCCATGGTCGATTGGAAAATCATTTGCGAATTAGCAGACCGACTCGGTGCCAAGGAACAATTCACCTACGACAATCCCCAAGAAATTTTCAACGAACTCACCGTAGCCTCCAAGGGAGGAAAGATCGACTACAGTGGAATGACCTGGGAACGAATCGAAAAAGAAAACGGCATTTTCTGGCCTTGCCCAGAGCCAGGCCACCCGGGCACTCCTCGTCTCTTCGAAGGTGGAAAATTCCATCATCCAGACGGAAAAGCCAAATTCCTCGCCTTCGACTATCGCCCACCTGCAGAAGACACCTGCCCAGAGTATCCAATCATCTACACCACCGGACGCGTCGTCTCCCAATATCTCAGCGGCACTCAAACGCGCCGCATTGGTAGCCTCGTCGACCAATACCCAGAACCTCTTTGCGAGATGCACCCGCTTCTCGCCGAGAAATTTGGACTCGTCGACAAAGATATCATCAAGGTCAGTTCACGTCGCGGCTCCATCACCCTACCCGTACAAGTCGTTCAAACGATCCGTCCCGACACTGTATTCATTCCCTACCACTGGGCAGACAAAAAATCGGCCAATCAACTCACCAACCGAAAACTCGATCCAATATCAAAAATCCCCGAGTTCAAAGTATGTGCCTGCAAAGTGGAAAAGGTAGCGGACGCTCCCAAGGAATACGCACCGGTTCAAACCGAACCCAAATGGGTTTTCAAAAAATAATCGTTCCCAAAACCAGAACCCAATCGGCACACACCATTCCCAAATAAATGAGCGACCCATTTTTTGAAAAGAACGAATTCTTCATCGACCAATCCCGTTGTATTGGTTGCCAAGCCTGCGTCCAGGCTTGCGGCGAGTGCGATACACACCGCGGCCATGCGATGATCCACCTCGAATACGTGGATCGCCCCACGGGCGTACAAACAGCCCCTGTGATTTGCATGCACTGCGAAGACCCCACCTGTGCCAGCGTTTGTCCTGCAGATGCGATCAAGCAGGACGACAACGGCATCGTACACTCCGCAGCCAAACCTCGCTGCGTATCCTGTTCCAACTGCGTTATCTCCTGCCCATTCGGTGTTCCCAAGATGAATACAGGCTTCGAACTCATGATGAAGTGCGACATGTGCTACGACCGTACCAGCGTCGGCAAAAAGCCAATGTGTGCCACAGTCTGCCCGAGCGACGCCCTTTACTTCGGACCAAGAGAAACCATCGAAAATTGGCGCAACGAAAAAGCGATCAACGAATTCAAATTCGGAGGCCAAGTCGTTAAGACCAAAGTAAACCTGATGACATCACCCGAAGTCAACCGGCTCCCAATTGACGTAGCCGACTTCATGTCCGGCTCCTTCAAACTCCCAGAAGCCAACCCACGCAACGGAGCCCCCAACGCCGCGGACCTCGCAATCTGGGGAGAACTCCCAGAAATCGTCCAACTCGCCAAGACCGGCAACGCCGACATCCTCAATTCATAAGCTCTCAAGCGAGCAATCACTTCTAGCAATGTCCGACAACTCGAACAATAAAACCCCTTCTTGGAAATCAGAATATCCGATTAGCCAAAGCGAAGAACACAAAACGTCCCGTCGCACCTTCGCCAAATTCCTCGGACTCTCCCTCTTCGCCGTAGCAGGTGGCTACGCCATCAAGGACACGCTCCTTAACAAAGAGAAATCGAGCTTCAAAAAGGTGATCGCCAAGGTGGGCGAACTCAAAATCGGCGACAGCAAAATCTTCCACTATCCCCTACACGAGCCCTGTATGCTAATTCGCCTCTCCGAGGCGGAATACGTGGCCTACAGCCAAAGTTGCACTCACCTCATGTGTCCGATTCATTATAACAAAGTAGAGAAACAAATCGTCTGCCCTTGTCACCATGGATATTTCGACCCCAAGGATGGCAGCGTCCTCGCCGGCCCTCCTCCCAAAGCTCTTCCAAGTTACAAGCTTACTATAAAAAACGGTGATATTACTGTTGGATAATGTCTCGATAAGAACAGCTCATACACGTGTCGCTCGTTTGTAATCCGCATCCATCTCTATACATTTTCATTAGGAGGAAATAGAGAGATGAAAGAAAAAGGCACCCCATTCAGCATTATTGGAATTATCGTTGTTATCGTAGCGATTGCCACATTCGCAATCTTCAACGCCTCAGCACCCACTAAAAATTCTCCGACCGGATTTCGCCTACCAGAAGGGGACGCAGAACAAGGCCAAATAGCCTTCAATCAACACGGTTGTACTAACTGCCATAGCATTCAAGGATTAGAGGACACCTTCGCTGCATCAAACCAAAGAATTACCCACGTCATACTCGGAGGAAAGGTCACCCGCGTTAAGACCTACGCCAACCTCGTTACTGCCATTATCAATCCATCACACAGCATTCTCAATCCCGCCGATCCTACTCAAGTTAACAGTGACGGCACTTCAAAGATGCCAGACCTTACCCAGACAATGACGGTCGCAGAGATGACAAATCTCGTAACCTTTCTACAGCCGCAGTATAGAACAGTTATAGGCGACTACACAGGAAACTACACCTACTATGGCCACGACAGTCCGTTCTGATCAAGAGTCAAAGGCATAGGTTTTAGGAGTCGATAAACTCAAAAACTTTATCTAAACGCTGAGGCATATTTTCATGCCCATAGTCCTTATAAACTAAAAGTTCCTTCTCTGAAGAAATTTTGTTATAGGCAGCGAATTGGGTCGATGGTGGACAGATCGTATCCATCAATCCTACGACCATTAACAGTTTCGATTTAATACGTGGAGCCAAATTCTGTATATCGATATAGCCCAACTTCTCCCAAAACAAATCAACATGTTGATGCAAAGGATCCCGACGACGAAAGTACTCTCGAATCTCATCATAAGCATCCACGGCTTTATCCATTTCCCAAATTCGCTTGAAGTCCGACAAAAACGGAAAGGTACTCGCCGTCTTATAAATCAAGTCAGGAACAAGAGCCGCACACGCCAGAGCCAATCCACCACCCTGACTTCCTCCGCCTACACTCACGCGTTTCGAGTTCACATAAGGCAATGCCGACACGATCTGAGTCAAACGTGCTGTATCTAAAAACACATTTCGAAACAGCATATTTTCAGGATCGTCCTCAATCCCTCGTACGATATGTCCCACTCGCGTCGTCCCCGAAACGCATCCACGATCTTCCGACATACCACCCTGCCCACGACAATCCATCGCGGCCACAGTATAACCCGCTCCAACCCATCCCAAATAATTAAACCAATCCTGAGATGAACCGCCGTAGCCGTGAAATTCGATAAAAGCCGGACGTTCTGAAATTCCCGCTCCCTTCGGTCTTAACAACTTAGAATACACCCGAGAGCCACCGGTCCCGGTAAAGATAAGGTCGAAACACTCAGCATGCGGAGCTGAGAAACTCGAAGGCTCAATCGAAATATCAGGATCGACCTCGGCAAGTTCCTCTAAAGAACGATCCCAAAATGCGTCAAAGTCATCAGGCTTAGGACTGCTTCCACCATATATAAGCAACTCCTCGTAAGGCATATCAAATTGCAAAGGCATTCACTAGATCAAGACTTCCTTTCCCTCAGAGCAAGTTCCAAAAGCTGACTGCCAACAATCCACTTGTAACGAGGCTATGATTGCAGCCGTACTTTATTTCAACGCCCTTTACTATTCACTTTCAATGCCGCCTCAAAAAACTTAAAACAATGGGCTCGTTCTACTCTACCCCTTAATCTTCTCCCAATGTTCTCAATCAATAATAGCTTTAAAACAATTACCTCAGATTTTAACATCAATTGCATGATGCGCTACAGCCGCTTCATCCCTCGTCTCTACAACCTTTGCCGCTCCTTCGGATTCGAAGCAGGAAACATAATGCCCTCACGTGCATTCTGCTCAGACGAAAGCCAAGGATTTCCCATAATCCTTATCGCTAAACACTTCGGAGCCTTTCCTTTCAATCACGGAAGAGCAGGCGGCGTTGTGGCCATAGAGCGGCACGGCCCACATGCCCATCACGGAAAAGAAATCGTAATCATCCAAGCCAGTCACGTCGGCTACGATCCTGAGACCAATTCCTTTGGCCAATACTGTAGACTCCAAACTTCAAACAACACCAAAACAACAACCTGCGGAAAACTAGGCCACATAATCCAATGGTACATCGAGGAACTTCAATTCGCCCAAGAAAATATTTACATCGGGCAAGAAGGCTCCATCAAAACCATCACCATCGATAATCAACTTCTTGACGAAAACCGTGCCGAAGGTCTCTTCCTCGATTTAGAAACGATGATCTCAACCGATCAAACAAATCGAAGACTGATCAGGACCCTCAGCACCTCTCGCGTCTACGAAATTTCAAACGAATTTGCCAAATCACTTCCAGAAAATATTTGGAAAACGAATACTCTCGTAAAAATTGGCGACCATATCCGACCTGAAAATTTCGCCTTTCAAAAAAGCCTTTCAGATCACGATTTTCTTGAAAAGAATCTCATCAAACCAATGCCATGGATAGTGACATCGAAAGAACCGATGCTAACAGCTGCCCAATTCAATACACAGGCTGAGTTCGACCGCACCTATCGCTCCATCATCAAGTCGCCAGACTACCGAGGAAAGAACCTCCTTTTCATCTCTTGTCTAAACATCGACATTTCCCCGAAAGAAGGACAACTATTTCCCCTCACAAAATGCGTCCCTTGGGCTGCCTATATTCAAAAAAAAGACGGCACCAGTCAAACAATCGAACAGACTGAACTCGTCGATATGCTTTTAAAACAAAGCACCGAAAACCCTGACCAGATCGACCTAGAAGCCTCTATCAAACAAATGGTAGAGGCACAGGAAATCACTATTTCCGTATAACGCTACGCTGCTAATTAGTTCAGAGACTGTGTAATAAGTCTGCCCGAATAGACCAAATCTGTTTTCAGCCAAATTTCGGCTTCCGACTTGAGGTCTTCCAAGCGACACATCTGCGAAGATGGCGAAGCAAAAAACCCCACATTCAGCGAGAGGAATTTGAAAAAAAAGAAACGAGAATAGGACGGGGCCTACTGATTGAACAGCCTCTCAGAGCACCCCTGACCACACTTGCCCCTCACTCTTGCAACTCAATCTTCTCTACAATCCAGCGACCGACCCCACCTCCAGATGGTTTATCAAGTAGATTCCGTAGTTCCGAGCTCAACTCTCGAGTGTGCTTGATGCGCTCAACATTCTCAACGCAATCAGCGAGTTCAGCAGACAGATTTTTGCGATTCGCTTTGCCTTGAAGGTACTCGGGGTACAGTGCCTTATTTAAAATTAAATTCTGAATACCAATAAACGGAATCTTAATAAAGATCTTCCCTAAAACCAATGTAAGAAGGTCGGCCTTATACGCCAATGCCCCCGGAATACTTGCCAAAGCACACTTCAAGGACATCGTGCCAGAACTCGTAAGAACCGCACTTGCTCGAACCACAGCATCATTAGGCGAAAGAGTCACCTTCCCTCTCAACTTAGGAAAATTCACTAGAATTTCCTCAAGCTGAGTCTTCAAATCACCGGAAGCATAGATGCAGACGGCCTCAGTTTTTAGTTTCGACTTTAGCCTTTCTTCAAACGCAGCGAAGAATGCAGGAGCAATTCGCCCCACCACCGTTGATCGACTCCCGGGAAGCAACAAAATCGGCCCACTCGGATCATACTGCACCGGAAGATCAAAACCTTCAGATAAGAAGGGATGCCCGACAAAACGCGTACTCAAGGTCGTATCCTCAAACGCATCGACTTCGAAAGGAAATATAACCGCCAACGAATCCAAAAGTTCCGCCATCTTGTATTTGCGCTTCTTCTTCCAAGCCCAAACCTGGGGACCGATATAATAGTGCAACGCAACATCGCCTCCACCTTTGGTCGAAATCCCCATATCGAACAACTTCTCAGCCACGCGCAAATTCAAGCCGGGATAATCAATAAAACAGACCACCTTAGGACGATGGACCGATACCCATCGAACGATCTCATCACGAATCGCGGTAAATTCCTTGAGGCTCTTCAACACATCAAAGAACCCCATCACCGAATACTGAACCAAATCGAAGATAAGTTGAGCTCCAGCCTCTTCAGAGTGACGCCCACCAATGGCAGCGATTTTCAAATCTGGACGCATCCTCAAAGCCGACTCAATCATCGGAGCCGCATGTTCGTCACCGGAATGCTCGCCGGAGATCACCAGCAGATCCACCGAACTGGATTTTGGAGCTGCAAATGGAATGCCTAACTTTTCTTCGAGATCGCCCATTTAGAATCAATTATGCCTGAGCACGAATCTGCTCAGTAACCGCTATCGCGATTTCCAATGCAGTACGACCAAGTTCACCACCAACCTTTGGTTGCTTTCTTTGCTTCACACTCTCGATAAAGGACGCCAGCTCAAGTTTGAGAGGCTCACCCTTTTCAATTGGAACCTCTTGTTTATCCAACTTACCATCCTCTATTTTCACGACATGTCCCGCTTGATTCATAAAATCGAGGGACAAATATCCAGACGGTTGAAAGACGCGAATTTCACGCACCTTTTTACTACTGACACGACTTACATTAAGGTTAGCCACACAACCATTTTCAAACTGAATACGCGCATTGGCGATGTCCTCTGTCTTCGACAACACGTTAACGCCAACGCTATCAATCTTCTTAACAGGAGATTTGACGAGCTGCAATACGATCCCGATATCATGTATCATCAGATCTAACACAACGCCAACTTCAGTACCACGGGGTTGAAAGGGTGCGAGACGGTCGGCTGTAATAAATTTCGGTTGGACAACCGCTTCCTCCAAAAAACTCATCACTGGATTGAAATGCTCAATATGACCGACCTGAACAAGTAAATCTGCTTCTTTAGCCACTTTGAGGATCGAGCTCGCCTCTTCCAGAGATTGGCAAATCGGCTTTTCAATCAGAAGATGAGCTCCACCCGCCAACAACGGCAGTGCCACTTCATGGTGACGATCAGTTGGAACAACAACACTCACGGCATCGCACGCTTCCGCCAACTCTTCGAGCGTCTTCATACGTGGACAATCGAATTTAGCACAAATCTCCTCAGCACGAGCGTCATCCATCTCAAAAATCCCAACAAGATCAGCTCCCTCAAGTTCTGCGTATATCCTGGCATGATGCTGTCCAAGGTAACCCACTCCGGCGACTCCACACTTCAAATTGCTTTCACTCATAATTCTATTGTTTTGTAATTATCGTTAGATGTCACTTTCTAGGCGTAACCTTCCATTAACCAAATGTATTTGGCGATCAGCCAAAGCAGCATGTCTCTTGTTATGAGTCACCAAAATAAGAGCAGTCTGCGACTCACGGCATAACTCACCGAGAAGCTCCATCACCCGATCTCCAGTGTTCTCATCTAAATTCCCGGTTGGCTCGTCAGCCAAAACGACAGAAGGTGATGCAATCAATGCTCGCGCAATTGCCACACGTTGCCGCTCTCCACCAGACAAAGTTCCAGGAATCTGTTTAGCCCGCCCACCTAAGCCTACGCGTTCCAACAACTCCAAAGCACGACCTTCATAGCTACGAGCTGACGAACCGTTAGCAATACGTCCCGCCAAAGTGATATTTTCAATCGCCGTTAATTCAGGCACCAAATAGTAGGACTGAAAAACCATCCCTAAAAAGTTGCGTCTCTTGC
>CAWVWU010000080.1:0-16034 GCA_963933925.1 uncultured Puniceicoccaceae bacterium | reverse complement strand
CGCTGCAGAAGCGGGAAACCACCTTTTTATTTTAACAACTTATGGGACTCTTCCCTGAATCTTGCTCAAACTGACACTTGTACATGAGAGAATTGATACTCTTATACCGTAGACCAACCTCAATGGCTAGATCGTCTAGGAAGCTGTTTTTAGAGACTGGAATCATTCTATAATTCGTCAACGTCGAGTGCATACGATGGAGGCGGCGCAACTGTCGGAATTGTATGCCACGCTTGGTTGGCTTAATTTATTCGCCGTAGTGTGACCACATTCGAAGAACGTGAATTTGCTTTGTATTCTCGAAAACTTCGTAAACTAATCGATGTTGTATATTAATTCTTCGCGAATAGCATCCTTGCAGGTTGCCCGTTAATGTACCGAATCTTGGTGGATTCTGAAATGGGTCCTCTTTCATGATTTCAATCAATTCTAATGCCTTGATTTTGAGATCGTTCTTTTTAAGTTTTTGAGCGTCCTTTTGTGCCTGTCGTGAGTAGTATGTTTCGTAACTCACCAGTCTAATTCAGTCGAAGCTTTATCGATGCCTTCAGTGCGCGCTTTTTGAATTGATTCGACCATTCCCGGAATGGATTGGAGATGGAGGGTTTCTCTAATCGAGCGCCAGTCATCTTCGGAAATGAGTACTGCATTTCCTCTTTTTCCGGTTATCTGGATAGGCTCATGTGAGGCATTTGCCTCATCAATTAGAGCGTAGAGGCTTCCTCTTGCTTTGGTTGCGGTTACAGTCGTCATTGGACAAAGCGTGCGTAATAGCGTGCGTTTGTCAATTCTTCGTTTTTAGCCAACAAGTTATTAGTTCATTTCCGGATATCAACGTACAAATGCCTAAAGCAGACAAGCCCATAGACTTGTTAGTGAATATCAGCACCCCTTGTTTGCAACCCCGCAGCCCTTCGACAACCTCAGGCTCTGCGACAAGCTGTTGACTTCGTCAATCGCGGACGAACCGCGACGAGGCACCACGCAAACAAACGCTTCGCGCTTCGGGGCTTGAGGTACCTCGGAACGCGGTTTCAAAAAAAACGAATTCCAGCAACCACCTCTAAAAACAATTAGGGGCGCCGCAAAAACGACGCCCCTACCCTGTGTACAAAATTCGTCCTAATGACTCTATTTTTTATACTTGTTACCCCTGTTACAACCTGAGTTCCAATATACAGATAAACCCGACTTTATCAAGTTCACAAAATCGTAAAAAAGATTGCCTCTCTCTTCTTCATTCCAAACCTCCCTTTCAATGTCTGAAGAGATCCCACACATCCTCGCCAAAGCAATCGAACACGATCGATCCGGAAACCTAGAACAAGCCCTCGAAGTCTATGACCAAGCCATTCTGGATGGCATCAGCGATGTGCTCATCTTCAGTAACCGAGGCCTCGTCCTCGAACGCCTCCAGCAATGGGAAGAGGCCTTCCACTCCTTTAGCAAAGCCGCCGCACTCAACTCAAACTACCGCGATCACTTCCGTGCGGGAAACATGCTTCTCGTTCTCAAACGATACGACGAGGCCATATCCGCCTTCAACTCCAGCCTCGAATGCCGCGACGACGACCCGGAGTGCTGGGTCAACCAAGGCATTGCCCATTTTAATCTAAAACAGTTTACTGAAGCCGGGGACCGCTTCCAAAAAGCCCTTTCGCTCGATCCAGAGTTCTCCCCCGCCCTGAGATCCCTCGCCATTCTCCATAGCACCCAAGGAGACGAGACCAAAGCGGCCGACTACTACGGTAAGGCGGCCCGAGCCCAACCGGTGCGGGCCAGTGCTTGGTTCGAATTTGCCTGCTCGCTCTACAAGACCCTTCCAGAAGACAAAACCGAGTTCGAGCCAAACGGCCCCGAAGGTAAAACCATCCAAGTCCTCGACCGCGTCATCGAACTCCAACCCAACACCCAAGGGGCATGGGGACGAAAAGTCGGCGTGCTCTTTCGCCTCACCGACGCCGCCCTCGCCGCTGACCGAAACGCCAGTGCCAACAACAGCGACGCACCTGCCCTCTTCCCGATGCTACACGGGGAACTACTCTCTACGCTTTCGGAAGCGTGCCACCGTTTTCCAGATGACAAGTGGTTTGCGGATCGATCGAAAGAAGCTGCTGCTCTTTAGTCGGCACCTTAAAGCCGACCTGCGTTACCAGTTTTCGTCCGATCGCTTCAATCACGTTCGCCACCACCGCATTTCCAAATTGCTTATAAGCCTGGTTTCGGCGCGGATCGATTTTGTATTCCTCGGGAAAACCCATCAATCGAGCACACTCGCGTGGATCTAACTTCCGCACGACATCACCCACCAAGTAAGCTCCCGTCTTCGCAGCCGCTCCACCACCATAGGCCGACAATGTGATCGCGTGTCCATCAATTGAATAGATACGCTCCCCCTGCCCACCCTTATTGATCACCCCGATCTTG
The DNA here is from genome assembly GCA_963933925.1 of uncultured Puniceicoccaceae bacterium. Taxonomy (GTDB): domain Bacteria; phylum Verrucomicrobiota; class Verrucomicrobiia; order Opitutales; family Opitutaceae; genus JAKYXN01. The sequence goes on along the minus strand of CAWVWU010000080.1, from coordinate 13,607 downwards.
ATCGGCTTATTCGGACGCCGTTTAAATTCATCAGAAATATCCTTTTTTGTGATACGCATGTCATCACGCACAATTCGTGATTCCACAACGTGAGAAGCGGGCAACAGAATATCCTTCAAATAGGTACGCCCATCGTGAGCCTCTGGAAATTCAAATCCACCGACTTCTAAATCTTCTCGAATGCCCACGATATAAAGACGCTTCCGAGCCTGAGGCACTCCGTAATTCGAAGCATTCAAAATTTCGCATCTGACAAGATAGCCCGCATCACGAAGCATTCCCAAGGTAATCTCGAGCGTTTTACCGCCCTGGTGCGTTTTATAATTCGCAACATTCTCCAAAAAAACGGCCTTGGGTTTATGGTGATTCACCAAGCGCATCACTTCGAAAAACAGGGTCCCTCGTGCATCTTCAAACCCCAGACGCTTTCCACTAATCGAAAACGGCTGACAAGGAAACCCACCACACAACAGATCATGCGACGGCACATCCTCAGCCTCGATCTTCGTAATATCGCCCGCAGGCTTATCCCCAAAATTCCGCTCATAGGTGGCAATCGCATGCTTATCGATCTCCGAACCGAAAACACACCGCCCGCCCAATCGCTCTAGACCAACACGAAATCCACCAATCCCCGCAAAGAGATCTATAAATGTAAACTCACCACTTCCCATACGAAACTTAAACGATGCGTTTCATTACATCCTCAGGAAGTTCCTCGGCAAAGCGCAGCAACGACTGTTTGCCAAAAACACTTGAACGAAAGGCGTCGCGATCCGATTCGGTTTCGAAATCAAACCCAATCAAAGCACGCCCAACACGCTCTCCCGTATACCCATAATTGAAATACACGATACTACAGTCCTTACAGTTATGAGTCAAAAATTCGCCCAATGCCCCCGCACGTTCCGGAAATTCAATACGAATAAATAGCGGCCTCTTTAAGAGGCTAGCATCGTAATGGATAATCCTAAACTCAACATCCTGATCTCCCGTCGCATCTTCAAAACGAACTCCAGAAGCCTTCAAACGCTCCTCCAAGCGAGCCAATTGCTGCGGCATCGCATCAATCCCAATCACTGGAGACGCCGACTCGCCTTTCACAATCCCATGCTGAAATTCGATTATGTTCACATCTTCCAAGAAAGTCTGAAGTAAATGAAGCAGACTCCCCTTACGTTCATCGATATGAAAACGATAATACTTACGATTCGCCGACCCAATTCCCGCATGACGCACGACCCATGCCAGTTGCCCAAAATCCATATTCGCACCGCACACGACTAAAAGCGTCCTTTTCGCATCAACCGTCCCACGCTCCTTCATCCAAGCCGCAAGCCCCATCGCACCCGCCGGCTCAGGGATCAATCGGTGCCGCTCCCAAAGCATCTGAATGCCCGCACACACCTCTTCGTTACTCACGGTCACGAAACGATCGATAAACTGAGAACAAAAATGACGTGTTAAATCACCGGCCTTCTTAACCGCCGTCCCATCACAGAAAACATCCACGTAATCCAAGGTCACGCTTTCGCCCGCCTTCACAGCCGCCGCCATCGATGCCTGATCCACCCCTTCAACGCCAACGACCTCAATCTCAGGATAGAAACGCTTCAACCAACAAGCCACGCCCGCAGCCATTCCGCCTCCACCAATCTGTAGATAGACCCGTTCAAACGGACCCTTGCCCGACATAATAACCTCATCGGCCAATGTCGCCTGCCCGGCCATCACGGCTAAATCATCGTACGGATGCACAAAAACACACCCACTCGAGTCCGCAAACGCATAGGCCTCCTTGCTCGCCGCATCATAGGAATCGCCCGCCAAAATAATTTCCACAGCGTCTCCACCCAAGGCCTTGGCCGCATCTTGCTTCATCTGCGGCGTAGAGCGTGGCATAAAAACCGTCGCCCGCGTTCCGAGCTTCTTTGCTGCAAGGGCCACTCCCTGAGCGTGATTCCCCGCCGAAGCACACACCACACCGCCAGCAAGCTCCTCAGAGCTCAACTTACGCATTCGGTTATACGACCCGCGCCACTTGTACGCATGAATGGGCGATAAATCCTCACGCTTCAAAAACACCTCTTCCTCACTGCCTTGCCCCAAATCAAGCTGCTCTAGTGGAGTCGGCGGAGCCACTTCATACACCCGTTGGCGGGCATCGAGAATTTCACTATAAAGGTCGTCTATCGACGGATACATAATATTTTATATGCTAAAGTTATACTCCACCTAGAAGAAGGGGGTTCTGCCAAGTTCGTGCAAATAAGACACCCCCAACTCAGATGACAAAACCAAAACACCCAAAACATTAACTATCCCTCGATTCTCCCCTCCCCACCCAAATCCATTCTTTGCTAGACGGACGGCCCTTTTTCGGCACACTCCCTGCCCAACATTATGAGCACGCAAAAGATCCTTATCACCGCATACTACAAGTTCGTCTCCCTTCCTGACTTTGAGGAACGACGAGCTCCCATGCTTAAATTCTGCGAAACCCAAGGCGTCAAAGGCACGATCCTCCTCGCCGCAGAAGGGATCAACTCAACCATGGCCGGAAGCCCAGAAGGCGTCGAAGCCGTGCTCGACTACCTCCAGTCCGACCCCGCCATCGGAGAACTCACCGTAAAACGCTCCTACTCCGACGAAATGCCCTTCTACCGCATGAAAGTGCGCCTCAAAAAGGAGATCGTCCGCCTCGGAATGCCGGAAATCAATCCGAACGACCAAGTCGGAAAGCACGTTCCCCCCGAAGAATGGAATAAACTCATCTCGGACCCCAACGTCCTTATCATCGACACCCGCAACGATTACGAAGTAGGAATCGGCACCTTCAAAGGTGCAATCGACCCCAATACAAAAACCTTCCGCGATTTTCCCCAATACGTCAGAGAAGAACTCGCCGATAAGAAAGATCGCCCCGTAGCCATGTTTTGCACGGGTGGTATTCGCTGCGAAAAATCCACCTCACTCCTTCTCAATGAAGGGTTTAAAGAGGTCTACCACCTCGATGGCGGTATTTTGAACTATCTAGAGAAAGTCGACAAAAAGGACAGTCTCTGGGAGGGCGAATGTTTCGTTTTCGACAATCGAGTCACCGTCAACCACGACCTCGAAGAAGGAGCCTACGACATGTGTCACGCCTGCCGTCACGCAATCACCGACGAAGACAAAAGCTCCCAACACTACGTCGAAGGAATCAGTTGCCCCCATTGCCACGACTCACTGAGCGACGAACAACGCACTCGAGCCGCAGAACGCCAAAAACAGGTCGAAATCCACAAACGCCTCGACCGCCCACACATCGGCTCCACACCACAAGAAATCGTCGCCTGGAAAAAGGCTAAACAAGAAGAACGCAAGCGAAACGGAAAAGACGACTAAGTCTTAACAAAGAGTTTTTTAGAACTCAGCGAGACCTAGCAAAAGACCTCGCGACGAACAAACCTGATAACCCTAGGGAAGCTCTGAAGCGTTTGCTTTGTTGATCGCAACTGTCTGAATCTCGCTTTGACGGTGAATCTCAGCCAAATCGTCACGTATACGGGAAAAGCTCAACTGCTCCCATCGAGACTGTAGCTCACTAGATACTCCTTTGATTGCAAAGCTTGGCTCCTTAATATCTTCAACCAATCGAAGCAAAGACTCCGCTTTTCGTAATTCCTTTTTGGAATCCGCCAACTGACTGCGGTCTGAACGCTCTTCTTCCAGAGATTTTTTCAATTCCTCATTCAGCGCTTCCAAACCTTTCGCCTCAATCTTCAAACTTTCGATTTCATCGGAAATCGATTCGCCCTTTTTCAAAGACGCTCCATCGCGGGCTAAATCCTTAATCTCCCGCTCGGAACGCTCGAGATTCGTCTCCGCGTCATCGAGCAAATTTTCGAGCTCACGCGTACGAGCTGCCTTGGATTCAATCACAAACCCCAAACGACTGACCTCCATCAAAGTTGCCTTAGGTCCCACTGAAATATTAAGCACATTACTCTCGGCACGCTTCACGAGGTCTACCAGTCCTCCCGAAATCAATGCCACGAGTCGCCACGCCACTATAAGATAAACAACACCGAGCAACCCGCTCAACGCCAGCCCCAAGTCCGACTCACTCAATTGCAGCATCAAGGCGAGTTTCGCCTTGGCCTCAGCCAAGTACGACAAATGCAAGACCGCCGCCACAATAAGATGTAAGACTACCACCACGGTAAAGTGGCGTACTAAAATAGATTTTATACTGATCATAATACAAAAAAATTCCCCTGTAACCAGGTCGCATGGAAGCTAACTCTATCGACCAATGTGTCCACAATATTGAGCATCTCATCCAGCTCCCACTAAAGACATCTCCTTGATTCATCGATCAACGCCTCAAATCGAGCGATTTCATCGTTCATTCCAATCTCTCAAACAGAAAGCTCCAGGCTGACATAATCGGAAACCCCATTGGAACTCACTACGATGAACCATAAACACGCCACCATCGAAAAGTGGACCCCACTGCGGACATCAAAAGATCTAAAACGCTTCAATTCTCACAACACGCAAAGCCAAACGCAGACTCAACAATCCCTCTCAAGTCATCCACTTCAATCGGCTTCTCAAGCAATGCCCTCATACCACGATCCATACATTCTCGCCGATCCTCACGATCAACATTGGCCGTAACCGCAACAATGTACGGGAGCCCCCAAAGAGGGTTCAATTTCACCTTCTCTAAAATCAATTCATTGGCCATCTTCCCATCAATCCCCTCCACAGAAAGATCGACAAAAATCAAATCGTAACGCTTTGCACTCACCATCTCAATCGCTTCGGCTGCTCCATACGCTATAACGGGCTCATAGCCGAGACGAACGAGTGCGCCAGTCATGAGGTTCGTGCTCGATTCACTCTCATCGACGACTAAAACTCCTAACGGAAATTTATGGGCTAATAACACCTCACTTCCATGATCTTCAATCAACTCCGGATGCTCAATCGCATGGGGCAAGTTAGGTTTTCGAAATTTCAATGAAAAACTAAATACAGAGCCTTCTCCGACTTTACTTCGGACTTGAATAACACCCCCCATAAGTTCCACTAGTCTCTTACTCACAGCCAAGCCAATTCCCGATCCCACAAAGCGTCGTGAAGGGGAAGTATCAAATTGAGTGAACACATTAAAAACCTCCTCTAATTCATCTTCTTTGATTCCGACCCCCTGATCACTTACCGAAAACACCAACTCGTCTATTTCACTCCGGCTCACCATCAGAGAAATGTGCCCATCATCAGAATACCTAACGGCATTTTCCAACAAACTCACCAACACCTGACGCAAACGCCCCTCATCAGCAAATATAACCGGTGGAATATCTGACTCAATTGAAGTCCCGATGTTTAAATGCTTCTCACGAGCTTCAGTGGAAACGACCTCCACCGCCGCTAGAATAAAATCATGCAACAAAAACGCCTTCTCATTCAGCTCAAACGCTCCACCTTGAGCCTGAGAAACCACCAAAACATCATCAATAAGTCTCACCTGGTTGTGAGCACACTGAGACATCATATCATGAATCTCCCTGACATCGTCACTCAAACTCTCTGACTTCAGGAGATCTAAGCCCCCAACGATCCCATTCATCGGAGTTCGAAAACCATGGCTCATAATAGAAAGAAACTCGTTCTTTACCCGGTTCGCCGCCTCTAGCTTCATCTTTGCCTTCATCAAGGACTCTACCATCTGATAACGCTCAGCCGCGTACCTTATCGAACGTTCTAAATTTCGTCGACTCAACTCGCTCTTCATCAAATAGTCCTGTGCTCCAATCTGAACGGCCTGAATAGCAATCTCTTCATTGCTCAACCCACTAAGCACAATAATCGGACAATGAGCACATTCAACCACAGCCTTAATAGTATCCAACCCAAAAGAATCCGGAAGTCCCAGATCGAGCAAAATAGCATCAAACGTCATGCACTCCATCATTGAAATTCCAGCCTTCAAACTCGGACACCACACCACATTGAACTTACCGGAAGTCCCCTTCTCCAATAACGTCTTTACGAATATTGCATCGGGCGGGCTGTCCTCCACAAGTAATACATCCAAGGTCGTTCGACTATTTTGAAACGTCGAACAAATCAGTGAATCAGACTCAACTTTCTCGCACATGGGGAATAGCCCTTCGAATGTTAGAAACAAACATCAAAAGGGATAATCACTATCACCCAATAAGGCATACTACTCAACTAAAAGAACAGCATAACCCTATATTTGACCAACTTTTTATACCGATTAACCCAATAACAAATAGTAGAATAACGCGGCCCTCCTTGAACCATTCAACACTTGCAAAGAATTGATCCCTTTCTAACTTATGCCCCCTTGAGGGCCCGTCATATCAGCTAATTTTTGGTCCTTATGGATATTCGATGATCACACTAATCAAAGCCCTCGGCTGGTTTTTCGCCAAAGCCCCGCAGTTCATCCCCCAACTCCTAATCAAGGCCTGCCTTGGCATCTTTTTTGCCACTAAACCAAACAAACTCTGGCTCGCGGAATCAAACTTACACCATGCGTTTCCAAACAAGGATTTAAAATGGATAAGCCGCAACGCACGAAAGAGCCTCATCCAACTCGCCGAAACCAGCCTATTTTCCTTAATCACCCCCTTCATAAACCGAAACAACCTAAACCGCTACCTTTCGATAAGTCCAAAATCACTGGACGAGTTCAACAAAGCCCTAGAGAGCGGTCGTCCTCTCATTCTCGCCTGCCCTCACATGGGATGCTGGGAAGCCATAACACTCCTTCCCGCTTTAGTAGACGGGCAAGGTCGCAAGTTCTCCTCCCTCTATCGCCCCCTCAAAAACCCAAAACTCGATGCCTGGGTAAAAGAAAGTCGCGAACGCTTTGGGTTCGAAATGCTCAGTCGACGACAAGGCCTATCCACAGTTCTTAAAACACTTCGAGGGAAAGGTATAGTAGGTGTTCTTTTCGATCAACACACTTCAAAACAAGGGGCTCTCATCTCGTTCATAGACCGCTACAGTTCCGCCACTCCCCTCCCCGGAATTCTAGCGAGTAAGTTCGATTGCGGTATTATCACAATGGTCGCCGATCGAACAAAATTCTGGCACTACGAAACCCATATCGAATTTCATGAAATCAAACCCAAGGAAAACGATGCCACCGTATTCGTAAACCAATGGCTAGAGAATCGCCTATTATCCTCACCCGACAAAGCGTACACTTGGCTCTGGGCCCACCGCCGCTGGAAAGTCCAATTGGAAGAACGCGAACATTTCAATATAGAAACCAAGGCATCCCTAATTTCCCACTACAAAAATGAGGTCAAAAAGTACCGCATCCTCGTCATTCTTCCTCAAAGTGAAACCGATGTTAAGTCTGCTCTAAACCTCCTCCCTAAAATCCAATATTCGCGGCCTGATGCGGAAATAACGATCCTCACAAAAAAACAATACACAGCATTTTCCGCACTCCCCTCATCCACCACCATTTTAAGTGTCGAATCCAATGGGGGCGACTACTCCCTTCTCTCCGCCAAAGTGCGAGGGGCCTACTATGACTCCATCCTAAAACTCAATGAATCACCCTATTGGGACCGTCTTCTAAAAAATTCTGGCTGCAGATTTATTTTCGGAATTAATCGACCTAATGTTCCTAATCACAAATTGATCCGATACGCATGGAAATCTCCAAATGCAATCGCCCCCAAAGACCGCTATCAAGAATGGATGGAGCTGCTCAAACACTTCGGTCTCCAAGAAGAAAACGAACCGGCTACAGATTCCTCCCAATCAAATCGTTAATAGCTCACTCGTTACTAAAAACCTGCTTGCCCCCTCCTCCTTCAAATAATACCCTTCCCTGCAACAATTTCATACTATGAGTGCATCCATAATATCCGGAACCGAAATCAGCAAAACAATCCTCTCAGAGATTTCAAAAGAGGTTGAGACGATCAAAGCCTCACACGGAAAAGTCCCCGGACTTGTGACCTTGCTCGTTGGCAATAGTCCCGCCTCACGCTCATACGTAACACTCAAGATCAAAACCGCTCTCAAACTCGGCTTCCACGAAGTACAAGACGAGCAACCGGACGACATCAGCGAAGACGCACTCCTCGCACTCATCGAAAAATACAACCAAGACGACGCCATAAACGGCATTCTCGTCCAGCTCCCACTCCCCAAGCACATCGACGAAGATAAGGTGCTCAACGCGATCGATCCCGACAAAGACGTCGACGGCTTTCACCCCATCAACGCCGGGCGCCTCCTCATCGGTGGCAACGCTATCAAATTTCCTCCCTGCACGCCCGCAGGCATCCAAGAACTCATCGTTCGCAGTGGAGTCGAAACCAAGGGTGCCGAAGTTGTCGTCGTCGGCCGCTCCAATATCGTCGGCAAACCCATCGCCAATCTCATGCTCCAAAAAGGACCGGGTGCCAATTCAACGGTCACCATCGTCCACACCGGAACCAAAAATCTCGACACACACTGTCGACGTGCCGACATCCTTATCGTCGCCGCCGGTGTCCCCGATCTCGTCAAACCAGAATGGATCAAGCCCGGTGCCTGCGTCATCGACGTCGGTGTTAACCGAGTCGGCGAACGCATCAGCCCAAAAACCGGAAGAACCATCGCCATCCTCAAAGGTGACGTCGACTTCGAGAAAGCCAGCGAAATCGCCGGCTCCATCACCCCAGTCCCCGGCGGTGTCGGTCCCATGACCATCACCATGCTCATGAAAAACACTCTAAAGTCACTTAAATATAAGCTAGGCTTGCTTTAGGAGACAGACTCATTAGATCACTTACCTTTCGCTCTTTAATTAATAACTATACAATTTTGTAGGACCAGTGAATGCCGTGAAAATCGGCTACAGTCGCGCTACGGTAAATAAGCTCTCATACAGCTTAAAGTCCGATCCTAGTCCTACGAATGCCAAACGGCTTCCTCCTCTCATCACTCTGACGAAGGGAAAAGCCATCTTGTCGCCTGAGCAAGAATGATAGAGGCAACCCACAAAACGTAAGGAACAACCTGTACTCTACAGGCCTTCCGGATTCTCCAATAAAAACGGAATCCGACAACTGGGTTCATCGTCACTGTTTTCTCGTCTAGGCGACGTTTCGTTAAGACAGAACACACAATGAACTTAGACTACAAAACACTAAGAGGAAGTAGCTTCGCAGCACTCGCCTTAATTTCCACCATCGCTCCTGCGCATTCACAGGACAGATCTGGAGATGAAACCTACAACCTCGACGACTTCGTCACCGTAGCCAATCGCTTCGAGCTCCCGCTCGACCGCATCGGTAGCAGTGTAGAACTCATCACCAAAAACGACCTCGAGGTCACGAATCAGCCTTTCGTGTTAAGTGCCATGCGCACGACCCCAGGCTTCAACATTCGCAATAACGGAGGACCGGGCAGTGCCCTCGGCATCACGACTCGCGGCCTCAACAGCAATACACCGATTGTCCTCATAGACGGTATCGAAGTCAGCAACCCTGCCACAGGAACTATCCTAAATTTTGGCAACCTATTCGGTTCCAACATTTCACGTATCGAAATCCTAAAAGGCCCACAAAGCTCTCTTTACGGAGCCGATGCGATCGCCGGTGTCATAAATATCAAGACTCTCAGTGGCAACGAATCCCCAGGAGGTTCTATCGAACTCAGTGGTGGAAGTTTCAATACTTACCGAAGCAATGTCGCTTACAGAGGAGCAGAAGGTGCCTTCACCTTCGCAGTAAATGCAGGACACTATCAATCCACCGGATTCTCCACCCAAGATCCGATTCTTGGTGAATCCGACCCGACATGGACCGATAACGCCTGGGCCGACAACGACGGCTACGAGAACACCTCCTTCTCAACTAAAATTGACTATCAAGCGACTGGAGTCACTCAACTGTACTTCGTCGCTTACTACATCGACAACTATGCAGAATTCGATCCAGGTAACCCTGCTTGGGTATTTGGTGAGCCATTCGCAGACAACTACTCAGAAAGTGAACAGGGCTTCGCAAAACTTGGAAGTAAAACTGAAATCTCCGAAAACTGGGAATCTCAAATCAATATTGGGTACACCAACTACAACAATCACACCAATTCTTCATGGGCATCGCGAAGCAAAGGCAGACGCACTAAGATCGATTGGACAAACCAGGTAAATCTAACAGAAAACTGGGACGCAGTAATCGGTGCAGAATTCGAAAGAGAAGAATCGATTATCCAAAATAGAGAGCGCGACGATAACTCCATTTTCATGGAAAACATATTCGCTGTTACCGACTACTTCGATTGGACTCTAGGTTTCCGCTACGACGACAACGAAGACTATGGTCATGAAACGACCTACCGTAGTACTTTCAGTTACCACATCGATTCTATCGACTCACGCATTCACGGTTCCTACGGCACATCGTTCCATGCTCCAACGTTCTATCAATTGTTTGATGACTTTTCGGGAAATGATTCTCTCAACGCAGAATTCGGCGAAGGCTGGGACCTTGGAATCGAAACGAACTTAGGGATTCAAAACGTCACCTTCAGTTCAACCCTCTTTGGCTATGACATCGACGACAAATTAAACTACGACTACGCTACGAGTAAATATGCCAATGAAGAACGCTACCAAAGTGAAGGGATTGAAACTGCAGCGAATTGGTACGCAACCAATGAACTTAGTCTGAAAATAGCACACACCTACGCCAGTGCTGAGTATATAGATGGAACTGAGGCAGAGAGAGTCCCTCGCAATACCTATAGTTTTGCAATCAATTGGAGAGGTTTAGATTCAAAACTCAATCTCAACGCCAATGCTATATACACCGGAAGCCAATACACACTTCGTAGTTCCCCTTCAAAAGATGACGGATACACCGTAGTCAACCTATCTGCACGCTACGAACTATCAGACACCTACACCATCTGGGCCCGCATCGACAACCTCTTCGACAAAGAGTACGAAGAAATTCGAAGCTACCAAACACCCGGAGCATCCTACTACGCCGGCCTCAAGCTAAACTTCTAATTATTTAAACAACCGTCAGGGGCCTTGCTCAAACGAGCGAGGCCCCATTGATGCCCATTAAGCTTTTTACCATTCTACACGTGAAACACTTCGCCCGTATAATCAGTTCCCCTCAATCAACCACCTCACTATAGAAGCAATGATACTAAAATCACTACCAATTTCTATTTTAGCTCATTCTAAGGTTAGCATTCATTCGCATTTATTCGCGGTTTTAATCTCCTTCTGCACGGTTTTCACAATCACCCAAGCCGCCCCCAATCGCTACGCGGAAAACTTCACGATCGAACGTTTTGAAACTCACAAGGTCCTTACCGTCACCAACCTCTGGCGCGGATCGGGCGACACCTCACACACCTACGTCCTCGTTCCCAAAGATTCCCCAATTCCCACAGTCAACCTCCCCGCAAACGCCCAAATAATCCGCACCCCTGTCACGCGGATGATTAGTATGGCCACCGTCTATCTAGGCCATATCCAAGAACTTCAACTACATGATCAACTTGTCGCCGTTTCCTACCTCAGCCATACCAACGATCCCCTCGTAAGACAGAAAGTAGAAGAAGGAAAAATCAAATCCATCCCAACCGGCAGTGCCCTCGACGTCGAAGCTCTCATGCTCCTTCAGCCGGATATTCTATTCACCAGCAGCACCGGGACTCCCGCCTTCGACGTTCATCCCCAACTCATCAGGGCTAAACTCCCTGTGGTTCTCACTTCCGGCTATATGGAAAACCACCCTCTCGCTCGTGCCGAATGGATCAAGTTTATCGCCGCATTCGTCAACAAAGACGAGCAAGCTGAAATTATTTTCAACAAAATCTCCGAGCGATACGAAACCCTCGCCGCTCTCACCCGCAACCTCACCGAACGCCCCACCCTGTTTTCAAACGCCCCCTACGGCGGGAAATGGCACCTCCCCGGAGGACAAAGCTATTCAGCACAAGCCTTCGCCGACGCTGGAGGCGACTATCTCTGGGCCAAAGACACCTCACGAGGAGGCATTCCTCTCGATTTCGAACGCGTCTACTACAAGGCCGCCTACGCCGACTTTTGGCTCAACCCCAGCAGCCACCTCTCAATCAAAGCTCTCCTTCAAAGCGACGAACGCTTCGCTAAATTCAACGCCGTTCGCGAAGGCAACGTATTTAACAACACCCAACGCCTCAACCCGGGAGGGGGAAACGACATTTGGGAACGCGGCATCTGCCACCCCGAAGAAGTCCTCGCCGACCTCATAAAAGTACTCCACCCTAAGCTCCTCCCAGACCACGAACTCATTTTCTACCAAAAAATCGACTAAGACAATTCTCCAAACCCCGCAACCGATGACCCAGCAACACAGCACAGCCCGTCGCCCACTTGTCCTTTTCCTAGGGCTCGGCATTCTCCTGCTAGCTGCCATCGTCACGAGCATCAGTCTCGGCTCTACCCTCCTCCCTCTCTCCACCATCTGGGCCTCACTCACGGGAAGTTCCGAAGCCGACCCCATCATCACTCAAATCATTTTCGACTTCCGACTCCCCCGCGTTCTCACCGCTCTCTTCGCCGGAGCCGCTCTCTCAGTATCCGGCCTCCTGATGCAGACGATTTTCCGAAACCCACTCGCCGACCCCTTCGTCCTCGGTGTCAATTCGGGTGCGAGTCTAGGCGTCGCCATAGTACTCTTGATTTTAGCCCCCACAGGAATCGCCCTCACTGCAAACCTCGAACTCTCTGGGCAACTCCTCATCGTCATCGCGTCCTCCGTAGGTGCCGCCGCAACCCTTTCTCTCGTCCTCGCCTTCGCTCAACGCGTCGACGTCATGTCCCTCTTAATACTCGGACTTATGCTAAGCTACGCCATCGGAGCCATCGTCAGCATTCTCATGTTCCACGCCATGGCAGAGCGCCTCCAGTCTTTTTTCACATGGTCTTTCGGCGAATTCGGCAACGTCACCTGGTCACAATTTAAAGTATTCGCCCCCGCACTTTCCATTGGTCTCACCCTCTCACTCCTTCTACGAAAACCGCTCGACGCTTTCCTACTCGGAGAACGCTATGCTGAAAGCATCGGCATCCGCACCAAACGAACACGCCTTTTTGTCCTCGCCATCGCATCCCTCCTCGCCGGATCGGTCACCGGATTTTGCGGCCCCATCGGATTCCTTGGCATCGCCGCACCACACCTCTGCCGCTACATTTTCAAGACCGCAGAACACCACCTTCTGATCCCTGCATCCATGCTACTCGGAAGCCTCATCGCCATTTGTGCCGATTTAATCGCCAAGGCCCCAGGCTTCGACACCGTCCTTCCTCTAAACGCAATCACCGCATTGATCGGTGCCCCCATCATCATCGTCGCACTCATAAAGCAGCGTAACCTCAAAAAGATGTTCGGATAAATGGATACCAGCCGAACAACCCCAAGCCTAAGTGCAGAGCACGTCTCGATTGGTTACCAAACCAAGGGAAGAACAAACACAACCGTAGCGAGCGACCTCAACCTTCAACTCAATCCGGGCGAACTGGTCTGCCTTCTTGGCCCCAACGGAGCCGGAAAGTCCACTCTCATACG
>CAWVWU010000079.1:0-16138 GCA_963933925.1 uncultured Puniceicoccaceae bacterium | reverse complement strand
ATCTGGATTAGCGAAATTAACCAAAACGAAGTCGTACTCCTTGGAGAGAATTGCGTTCTTGGTAAGCTCCTTGACTTCCTCAGCTGACATTTCAGGAGCTTCGTCATAGGTGGCCACCTTGGGGCTCTTCGCCATTCCACGTCCTTCACCTTCGAAAGGCTCTTCACGGTAATCATTGAAGAAGAAGGTGACATGCGGGTACTTTTCAGTCTCTGCACAGCGGAACTGAGTGAGTCCCTTATCTTCTAAGTAACTTCCAAGAATATTCACCATTTTCGCAGGTTTGTAGAAAACGACGTTTTCGCACATTCCTTTTTTCCATTCCGTCATGGCGACGTAAAAGAGGTCGAGCTTGGGACCACGATCAAAATCGGCGAAATCGTCTTCGATAAATGCTCGTGTTATTTCGCGTGGGCGGTCACCACGATAATTGTAGAAGACGACTGCGTCCCCGTCTGCGATCGTTCCCACTGGCTTTCCGTCTGAATCCACGACCCATGTTGGAGGGACGAATTCATCTCCTATGCTGGATTTATTGGTTGGGGTTTCGTAGTAGTCGGCGATTGCTTGTGCGGCACTCGCCGTTGTGCCTTCGGCCTTCTTGCCGGTAAGCATGTTGTAGGCCTTGGAGACGCGTTCCCAACGGTTGTCTCGGTCCATAACCCAGAAACGCCCACAAACTGATGCGATCTTACCTATGCCAAGCTCGATGCACTTCGCTTCGACTTGTTCCGTAAATGCCTTGCCACTGTGCTGAGGCGTATCGCGTCCGTCTGTAAAGAGGTGGATATAGACTTGTTCAACTCCCGCCTTTTTTGCTTCGTTTAGTAGGCCGTAGAGGTGAGTCAATAGACCGTGCACGCCTGCGTCTGAGGCGATGCCCATATAATGGAGTTTACCCCCAGATTTTGCTTTGGAAAAGGCACCTTCCAAGGCTTCGTTTCCTTCGACGGCACCATCCTTGAAGGCCTTGTTGATGCGTACGATCTCCTGATCGACGATTCGCCCAGCACCGATGTTTTGGTGGCCGACTTCACTATTGCCCATAATTCCGGCTGGAACACCGACATCAAGACCACAGGCTGCGAGCTCTGTGCGAGGCCAGCTTTTAGTGAGGTTATCAGAGACGGGGACATCCGCCTGCTTAATAGCATTAAAGGAGTCGTGCTCTGAATTGTGGTTTGATCCCCAGCCATCACGGATGACGAGGAGTACGGGACGTTTACCTGTGCTCATAAATTCTATAATCGGTAATTGTTTTGCGATTTGATCAATCGGATTGATCTCAAGTCATCAGTCTTCTCGTAAATTGACCGCCTGAAGTCTACGCTTTTTTGCATCTTCTACACCAAATAGAGTACACAATCCACTGTGTTTAGCTGCAGTGATAGGGGGTATAAGGTCGAAATAATAGTACATTGAGGACTTAAATCCCTTTCAACGAGAGCTCTATTAATTACAATTCTGTAATCAGACTGCCGCGTAATGGTAATGAAATTGAGATAAGTTCGGCTCATGCCCAATTTAGCGATCAGAAGACTCTGTAGATTTTCAACCTATCTCCCTCCTTTTTGCGGATTAGCAAAACCCTCGGTGTTATATATGCAGATCGCACTTGGGCTCATTCTTGTTTCGCCTCTTGTGAATAGAGCTTACGCAGACGAGGCCGAATCATTTTTTGATGATTCGTATGTCCATGAAATTCGGCTCACCTTTGAGGACTCTAATTGGTACTCAACCTTATACAATAGTCACAATAGTGATGTCGACGATCCATACTTCCCCGCTTCGTTTTCTGGAGACGGTGTTACCATTAATCAGGTTGGGGTACGTTTTAAGGGCAACTCTTCGTTTAATGGAAATTCGATAAAAAAATCCATAAAGATTGATTTTGATGAATACGATGAGGAGAACGAGGAACTCACATTTTTCGGCCTAAAGAAGCTCAATCTAAATAATAGCTTTAAGGACCCTACGATGCTGCGGGAAAAGCTATTCGCGGATTTTGCTGCCCAATACGTGCCAACAATTAGAATGGTTCACACTCGAGTGTATATCAACGATGAATACATAGGACTCTACGTCGCAACAGAGCAGGTGGACAAAACGTTTATTCAAGATCGATTCGGTAGTGGAGAAGACGGAAATCTATACAAGGGTGCCGCTAGCGATGAAATTAATGACGGTCCTCAATCTGACTTTGGTTCTGACCTTGCGTGGGAAGGGGCCGAAGAAAGTAGCTATTATGACCACTATCAACTGAAGACCAACGAAGAAGCTAATGACTACTCGGGACTCGTTGAATTTATAGATACGCTAAACAATGGAGACCCAGATTTATATCCTCAGGAACTGGAGCCCCTCATGGATGTGGACAATGTATTGGCATCAATGGCACTGAATAGCCTCTTTATGAACCTTGATTCATACAGCGGATCCGCACATAACTATTACGTCTATCAGAGCGATTCGACAGGGCAGTTCAGTCATATTTTTTGGGATTTAAACGAAGCCTTTGGATCATTCCTTCAATTTTGGTCTGGGACGAACCCTATGGAGACCGATCCGTTTTGGTCCCCGAGTGGAGAATCTCGACCTCTCATGGAACAGCCATGGAAGAATGACGCGTACGCTAAACGTTATCTCGAATATTTGGCGAAAATGCTGAGAGAAGGCTTTAGCGTCGACGAAATGATTGGGCGAGCGGAGGAGTTGGCAGACTTGATACGCACAGATGTATATGCCGACAACAATAAGTTTGATTCGAATGCAGATTTTGAATCGAACCTTTACAGTTCGGTTGGTCGAAGCACTTACGGACTTGAGCAATTTATTGAGGCACGAGTGGATTATCTTGAAGGAGTTCTCGATTCATACGCATCTCAGAGTGATCTAAGAATCAATGAAATATCCCATGGAGATGATTCTACACGAGATGCCTCCTCTGAAGCGGATCCTTGGTTGGAGCTCTACAATCCCGGACTTGGAGCAATTTCTCTTTCTGGTTTGTTTTTGAGTGATTCACCGACGGATAAAACAAAATGGGCTTTGCCAGCTCAGATTTTGGATGATGTTGGTTTTTATGTTTTGTGGCTGGATGGGGAATCCTTTGAAGGAGATGATCATTCGAGCTTTTCGTTAAGTGAAGCTGGAGGAGTGCTCTATTTGTATGATACTGCGGGTGAGTTAATCGATTCGGTGGAATACCTTTCGAAGGATCAGGGGTTTGGTGTCGCACGATATCCAGATGGTGAGGATAACATCATCTATACGGATCGTGCCACCGCAGGAACCGAAAACCTCACGAGATCGTCAGCTTCGGTGACGATATTGATCAATGAGCTACTCGCTGAAAACGACGCCACTTTGCAGGATCCGAGCGGACTAGGATTCCCAGATTGGTTTGAACTCTACAATCCCACTGACGTCTTGGTTGATCTGAGTGGAATGCATCTCACCGACGACGAATCCCTTCCCACTCAATGGAAGATTCCCGAGGGAGTAACAATAGAAGCCAAGGGATTTCTATTGTTTTGGGCCGATAATGACGAAGAACAAGGAGACACTCATACGAATTTCAAATTGAGTTCCAAGGGGGAGACGATCGCGCTCTTTGATACGGATATTAACGGGAACGTTTTGATCGATAGAGTTGAATTCGGGGAACAGATCTCAGATATATCATATGGGAGATAGTCCGATGGGAGTGCTTCTTTTTCACTTTTTGAAGAACCTACGCCAGGTGTAAGTAATGCTGGGGTCGACTATTCGTTTGAAATAATAAGTGATTATCGATCCTACTATGTGGGAGAGGGGAGTAGCATCGCACTCGAGGTCGATATCGATGGCGTGGGACCTTTTTCGTATCAATGGATGCAAAATGATACTTCGATACTTTCTTCAGTCGAGAGGACTTTGGATTTAGATAATCTCGATGGCTCAGACGCGGGTGACTACAGCGTGATTGTGGATAATGGAAAGACCTCTGAAGCGGTGCTAATTGCGACGGTATCCATTGAGATTTTACCTCCCGATGAGGATCTGGATAAGGATGGAATCACTAATATCGTCGAATCCGCGTTTGGAATGGATTCGACACTATCTGACAGTGAGTTAATTCCTCGCTTTTCGTTTTCAGAAAACACTGCTGAGGTCGAATTTGAGGCCCTTAGAGATGACCTGCTATACGTGATCTCTTCTTCTCAGGATTTAATTGAGTGGGTGATCGAGGAGAGCATCGAAGGAGGCGGAGGATTGCAGAGGTCGATTCTTAACTACAACTCCGATGCCTCGCGTTTTTTCAAGCTGCAGGTCAATACGGTAGAATAGAACGTTCTGTGTTTGATCCCAAGCAGACTGATTCGGGATAGTAAATGATCGAAGTCGAGATGATTTTAGCTTTGTCCAATAGGTGTATTGCTCTCCATTTATCGAGAAAAACCAACTATTTTTTCGAATGTGTTGTCATGGATGAATAGTATCCTGTAGTACAGGTTTTGAATTATGAATATCCCTATCAAATTGATCGTTGTATTAGTTTTACCCTGTATAAGTTTTTCTGTTTACGCAGACCAACGTGCTCATGAGCTCGAACTTTCAAAGGAAATAGAGCAGTCAATTGCTCTTAATGAGGAGGTTTTGGCGTGGAAAGAAGTCGTTGAGGATGTGGGCGGGAATGGGACAGGTCACTTCTTTTCGAATATCCAAACTCCAGAATTAAGGATGAAGGCCGAGCAGGACGAGCGTGATGATGCTCTCCGCATCGGAGGTGCTTTGCGTTGGCGACTGGACAAAACGAAGGCAAAGAGTATACAAAAAGCAGAAATTGATGGCATGCTGAACGTTCACGAACTGCGACTATTTTCAGCTGAATGGAAGGTTCGAAATGAATTGAAGTCCACTTGTCTAAGAGCCGCTTTCCTAAGGACTCAACTCGGGTATTCAGATGACGAGGTCGATATTCTAGAAGCTCGACTGTCCACTCAAAAGGAATTGTTAAAACTCCAAGGAACTGAAGTATTCTCTGTCTTGAAGGCAAAAAAGTCCTTGATAGAAGCCAAAGAGGCGAAGGAGTCTTTTCAAAGCGAACTCGCTATTCTAGAAGGTGGCTTAATGGACAAAGGGATTTCCTCCGACATCTTGTCCCAACTTTATCTCGATGAAAAATGGACTGTAAACAAGGAAGAGATTTTCTCCCTTTTCGAGGATTCATCGAAGGATGATGGCTTAAATGGCGTAATTGATTTGATTCCTGAAGTAAAACTTCAAGCGATTAAAGCGACGGGCGAAGAGCTAAAACATATGTCCTCCGTAAAAGAGAATCGGTTTGGGTTGTCTTATGTTCAGATTCAATACGAGGAAGAGAATGACCAAGACAAGGATGATAGAGAAACCAGCTTTGGCTTGAGCTTTGGTTTAAGATTACCGTCACGCCACAACGTTCCCTATAGTGAAACATTGAAACGCAACGGACAATCGGCTCGAAACCTAAGGGTGAAAAATGAAGTTGAGAGCTCCCTTCTAGAGTGCTTTGATGCTTGGAGTCATGCTGATGCCAACGAACAAAGGCTTTCGACCGATAGAAAGCAGCTCGTAGCGGAATTAGAAGACTTACTGAAAACGCTATCCGATAATTCGGCACAGCTTGAGGCGAGCCAGAGGTTCTCGGTAGAAAAAGAGCTGCTGGAACTCCAATCGAGCATTTTAACTTTAAACTACGAGACATTGGAAGCGGCTATTAAACTGGAAAACGAATTATTTCGGGAACTTGTCGTTCTGCCATAGAAATTGAGCGGATAGTAGGCTTTTTTTGAGCTGGTACTAGCAGATGGATTGAGTATACGAATTCGTCTCAGTTGACCTGCTATGAAGAATTATTTGAGCACTGCGATTAAAGAACAAAGACTGCCTACTGAATTTGCTTCCACCATCGAGGACTGGTACCAACCAGTGGCTCGTAGCATTGCTGAGAAATCGCTTTCAGCACATCATGGAGAGACAATGATTCTTGGAATCCAAGGAAGCCAAGGAAGCGGAAAGAGTACTTTTGCCTATTTCCTAAAACTGCTACTGGAAAACGAACATTCCTTACGAGTAGAGGCCCTATCTCTCGACGATTTTTATCTAACATATAATGAACGTTGTGAGCTCTCTGAATCAATTCATCCTTTGCTGAAGACTCGTGGCGTACCGGGAACACATGACGTTGAGCTGGCACAGAAAACGATAAAGAAGCTTTCGAAACTCAGTTCTGGCGAGATCACGAAAATCCCGCGATTTAATAAGGCGATGGACGATCGTGCGGAAGAGAACGATTGGGATACGGTAACAGGTCCTATCGACATTATTATATTTGAAGGGTGGTGTGTTGGCGTGCCGCCACAAGAGGAAGAGGAATTGACCAGTGCGATTAACGAACTGGAAGAGTTAGAGGATTCCACCGGAGAATGGAGGAGATACGTAAACCAAAAACTCGAGGAAGAATACATCGAACTATTTGATGGAATGGATGCACTTCTCGTCCTACAGGCCCCTTCATTTGAAGTTGTTTATAGTTGGCGTTCGTTACAGGAGGAAAAACTGGCCGACAAGATGAAAAACAACCCAGAGCTTGCAGCTCGTATCCAAAGTCCAGAGCAACTGAAACGCTTTATTTCCCATTACGAACGATTGACAAGGCATTGCATTTCTAAGCTACCCGAAAAAGCAGATTGGTTGCTATTTCTTGATGCCGATCACCGAATCATTGGTGGCAATACGGCCCCAGGAAAGTTCTAAGAATGGGAGGCTGGCAAAAGGTGATTTTGTCTGCCCGGTCCTCGTCTTATTGATCGATCAACGATTCAATTCGATTTTTACCTTTAGCGATCTAAGTCGATTTAGGGCTGCGGCAAATTCTTGTATTCTAAATTCTGCTAAGTCATAGCCCTCTAAAACCGAAAGCCCCTGAGACTTCACGATCTCTTGTATTTGCTTTAAAGCATCCATCAACGAGGATGAATCGAAGACGTCTTGATCAGCCCCATAGGCAAGGGCGGCAGCGATCGCTCTCGTTTGAGCGGCGTCAACAATCTGTGAACATAATGATAAGTCAATTTCCTCAGACCCAAAGAGGATTGTACCCATTCCGCTCACCTTGACATTTTTGCGAGGTGATCCACCTCCATAACGTGCCCCTCGATAGGGAGTGCTTTTCTTGTAAGGATTAATCGACTGGGGGAGGGCGAATCGTTTAGATTCTCGACAAACTCCGTCAACCGTCGATAGAACGGGAAGAGACGTTGAAGTGTCATGGCCTAAGCATAGAGCTTTGGCATCCTCCGTACGGTCATGCGGAATGTAATCTTCGAGTGCAATGACGCGATGGGCCGGCTCGAAATAGTCACTAGAGCCTCCCAGTACGATGATTGTCGATATGGAATGCTCCTCATAAAGAGATCGCACGCGCTGAGAAAATGGAGTGATAGGTTCCTTTTCGGGCGCGATTAGTTTTTGCATTCTAGCGTCACGTATAAGAAAATTGGTGGCAGAAATATCTTCGTCGATCAGAAGTGTGCTCGCTCCCGTCTCAAGAACCTCGACAATAGACGCGGCCTGTGAGGTCGAACCTGATGCGTTTTCGCTCGAGAATTCAAGAGTGCTCTTGCCTCCAGGAAGGTTAGTTATGAATGGCGAGAGATCGACTCCAGCTACGGAGCGGCCATCTTCGGCACGAACCTTTGTTGAGTCCGCAAGGGCTACGACCTGCTCTCGACCGTCTCCAGGTATATGATTGTAGACCCCTCTTTCGATTGAATCCAGCAACGTGCTCTTACCATGGTAACCTCCTCCCACAATCAGTGTGATTCCACATGGAATTCCCATTCCGCTTATTGCACCGGCATTGGGCAATATTATGGAGGTTCGAAGCGAATCAGGTGAGGAGAAGGGGATAGCCGCCTTCAATGGGTGATTGTCCACTCCGGATATTCGCGGAAGAATCGCTCCATCCGCGACGAACGCGACCAAACCACGTTCGTTCAGCGAGGAACGAAGGAACTCTGCGTCTTCGTTTACGAGGGCGAATGAAAGGATTCGATCAGCATCGATGTTTTGATAGACAAGACTGTCGTCGACGATATCCGAAATAGTCTCGGTTAACAATTGAGCCGCCGCCCTCCCCATTATCCGCCTTCCATTGGCGGGAAGTCCTGCCGTAAATCGAATGACGGTGTCATCTTGTCTTATTTCGACGCAAGTACGGAGCAAAACTTCTTGCCCAGGAGTGTCGATGCTAAGCATTCCAGACTTGCCCGAGCCAAGGCGTGAGCAGCCTTTCCGACACGCCGCAGAAAAGAGGCTAGCGAGACAGGTCTCAGATCCTGTTTTTCTAGATATTGATGAGTATAGGTTAGAAGGGAGCCCAGAGTCTTCATGACTGATTCTGATGGAGAGACGAGAGGGCGCGGCAAATGGATCTCCTTGAATACGATCTATAGACAGATCAAAACGAGGAAAGGAATAGACGCCCTTTATGTCTTTATAAGCTGGGTACGGTTTTCCGTCGAGACGGGCGAGAGTAGACGCTAGTTGAGTGTCAGTCATAGAAGTTCAAATTCGTTATAGGTCACCTGAGCACGGAACCTACACAGAGAAGTATGGGCGATCGGCTTGAGTTCAAGAATTTAGCGAAGGACGTGTACTGATGCTCTATACGAGCCTATGGCTCGGCTAAGCATGATCACTAAATAGCGATCTTCCTAAAGGTTTTAATGATCGCCCTGAATAATGCGATCGAGCTCATCAAATGTTAGATTTGCGGTGGCTTTAGCGAAGGAGTATTTATCAACGACCGCTTTTAGATTTTCATCTTTACTCATAAGTTCTAACTCGCGCATTTCAGCACAGAGTCGCTCTGCTCCGATTTCCGCAGAATTCCCTCGAATACCATGTGAGAGAAATCTGATTTTCGAGATATCTCGTTCTCCATCCATTTCAAGTTGAAGTTCAGACATCGATTCCTTGGTCGTCTCTAAAAAGAGAGAAAGGGTGTCATTGATTGCCTCCACATCGTCTTCATAGACCTCAATGAGTGATTCTTTATTGAAGATACATTTTTCAGTTTCAGCAGCGGGTAGAGGCACTGGTAGAATTGAGCGTTTAGCCGCGTCGACAACATGTTTGCCTAACCATTTTTCCAGAGCGTTCTTGATGGCTTCCGGTCTTAAAGGTTTGGCTATATGGTCATTCATTCCAGCATCGAGACACTCTTCCCGGTTTTCCGGAGTCGCATTCGCCGTAATTGCTACAATTGGAGTGTCTCTGTTTAAGGTTTCCTGATCATCGCTTCTGACCATCCGAGTTGCGTCATACCCGTCCATAATAGGCATCATACAATCCATCAAAATGAGATCATATTTTTTCTTCTTCATCGCTTCGACCGCTTCTAAGCCGTCGCAGGCATTGTCTGCTTCAATCTTATGCTTAAGAGATAGAATTTTTGTCGTTATTCGTCGATTTGTAGCATTGTCATCGACCAGAAGAATATTGCAGTTACTCAGGTCACTCGACCATTCAATTCCAGAGTTTTCCTCCGACTTGGGGAGATCGATAGGTGTTCCTGTCAAAAGAGCCCTGAGATGATTGAGTTGTAATGGTTTGCTGATGCGATCAGAAATGTAACGGGGGATATTATCCAACTGCTGAATCGAAAGGCGCTCAAGCAGTACTATCTTGGTGTCTTTTAGGTATGCTCCTTCTTGCAGATCTCCCCAACAATCAACGCCTTTTTCCGCAAAAACAGAGGAATCAATAAGGATAAGGTCAAACTGAGTGCTACTGTCCCTTCGATGAATCTGCTCAATCGCTTCTTCAGGAGATTCTGTGGCTACAAAATCGCACTGCCAACATTCAAACCATCTCTGGATGTTTTTCGCAACTTCGCTATAACTATCAATGAGCAGTACTCGTTGAGCTACCTTTTTCTCCGGTACCGACACCAGAGATTTGATAACCTCTCTATGTGCACAAGGTATCCGAACCCAAAAGGTAGATCCTTCAGAAGGGGAGCTAATCACGCCGATGTCACCATTCATTTGATGGACTATACTCTTGCAAGTAGAAAGACCTAAGCCTGTGCCTCCATATTCTCGCGTTGTAGACGCATTCGCCTGAGTGAATTCTTGAAATAGCTTTGACTGGGTTTCCGCGTCAATACCGATTCCAGAGTCCTTTACATAAAACTCGATAGCATCCAAGCCCGACTCTGTCGTACTGTTACGCGTTCCAACTTCAACTCTCCCTTTTTCGGTGAACTTAATCGCATTGCTAATCAGATTTGAGAGAACTTGGCGAATCCGATGGGGGTCTCCGCTCGTTTTAATAGCAGTATCTGGAGTAATGATACTGTAGAGTTCCACTCCTTTTTCAAATGCTGTATTAGCATGGATTTCTGCGGCGTGCTCGACAACCTCCTGAATGGTATAGGGGACTTCTTCGATTACCATTTTCCCTGCTTCAATCTTAGACAGATCCAAAATATCGCTAATTAACATGAGCAGATCATTGGCACTGCTCTGTGCGATCCGTAGGTATTTCGAGATTTCTTCTGGAGGTATCGACTCCATTATGTGAAGTACACCAACCAACCCATTCATTGGCGTACGTATTTCATGACTCATCGTTGCTAGAAATTGAGTTTTCGCCTTGTTGGCCTTTTCCGCAGCTGTCTTCGCGAGGACGACCTCTTCGGAAATCCGTTTTTGATCTGTAATATCAACAAGGGTAGAAACCTCATGGTAGCGATATGGATATTTCACCCATCGTCTTAACCATGTTATAAGGACCCACGTTTCCTTACCATCAGGACGGGTGTAACACTTTTCCATTGAAAATTGGCCATCACCTGTATCTAGGTTTTTCCTAATACCTTCGGCCTTAATCGCGACGTGGTCGGGACGAGAAATTGTATTAAAAACATTGGGTATGTTTGATTCCTCTCGAGATAATCCAGTGATTTCGGTGTGAGTGGGATTTACGAGACGCTCAACAAATTCCACTCCCTCTCCATCGCTTTTAACTTTTGCATGGGACCACAGCAACCCAATCGGAGCTGACTCAAAGATGAACCTAAATTGACCCTCTTTCTTTTTAAGATCTTCACTGACTTTCTTCAGAGCAGTGATATCAACCATGGAGCTTACTTCTTCGTAGCCGACTCCATCTGAATCCCATTTTCGGACCCATGAAGCGGATACCCACACAGTCGTTCCATCTTTTCTTATGTAACGTTTTTCAATCGATATTCGATCCGTCTCTTTGCTAATTAGTAATTTGCGTTCCTCATGTTGACGGATTGCATCCTGAGGGTGGGTTATCGCGGAGAACATTCCCGGAATATCCATCTCTTCCTTACTTAGACCTGTAATTGCCTGGTGAGCGGCGTTTACTAATCGATCCTTTATTGGACCTTTGCTTTGATCAGTTCGATCACAAGACCAATGAAGTCCAATTGGAGCAGAATTGAAAATAAACTGCATTTGTGCGTCTTTCCTAATGAAATCCTCACGAGCATTACGAATATCTGTAATATCAGTTACAGTATACACGACTAAGGCAGATTCCCCTTTGTCAGTGTTAATCTCCTTTCGATCGATTTCGACCCAAATAATACTACCATCTTCTCTTTTAAAGTGTGGTCCGGTAGTTTCTGTTGAATTGCTTTCGTTCTTCAGACGAAAGGTCGTATCCAGCAATTCGATGATATCTTCCGAGGAAACTTCGCTATCACAGCCAATTATCCTACGCATTCGTTCACTAATGCGGAGTAGGGACTTTTCATTAATTGACTTTATGGCAATTCCACTTGGAGAAGCATCCAGGATCAAGTCGATTTGCCTTTGATTCAGTGTCGTTGATTGGTCGTGTTTTTTAGCGATTCTAAAAAGCACGATTCCCAACAACAGGTAACTGACCAAAAGAGCTATGAGTTGAAGCCCAAAATCAGATTTCCAAATAGAATAAAGGAAATGAGCGAACAAGATGGATACAGCAAACTGCCACCTATTTCTTGATATGTGGGATTTAGTATTTTGCTTTTGAATGGGAGGAACCATAGAGGTCGTTAACGGACAATTAAATCGTCAAGTGAATGGAGTAGCGGAGGGCCTAAGCGCTAAAGAGTGTTAATATGCATGATATTTACATTCGAGGGCATTAGTTCAGTCAAAACGCGTGATTTAAGTAACGTTTGATAGGTGCCTTGTCTGCGCTATACATAGGGTAATAATGTTTATCAATTAATGTTATACATCCTGTATCTCAAAGGATAGCAAACCTGTTTTTTCACGAAGAAACAGCATAGTGAAACAAAACAGAAAAACCATATAGAAATCGACTCGATTCGGTTCTGTGCACCGATTTCGACTGCAATCAACTCTAAGATCTGGGTCGCCCATTATTTCTGGGTTGCCAGAGCACGATACGTATACGTAAATCGAGCGAAGTCGATTATTGTGCGATACATTCCCCCTTACAATTCCCCTGAGAATTTTGTACAAACGTGCGTTCTTTTCCAAGTGCGTAAGGTTTTTTCTTTGGTATTTGTCCTGCTTCAAATGGCTTATGCCCAAAGCGAAGAGGTATCATACTATAATATGTCCTTGTCGGAACTTCTGGATGTTCAGATCACCACGGTGTCAAAGCGGTTGGAACCGATCGAAAACGCACCTGGCATCGTTACTGTCGTCAATAGGTCAGAAATAGAAATGTATGGAGGCAACGATCTTCATGATCTCTTAAGACGAGTACCAGGAGTCATTCCCCATACTTCGCATCTAATCCCAGACAACCTGATATCAATTAGAGGACAACACAGTTCGGTGATCGATCGGAGAAATTTGATTTTAATAAATGGCCGACCATTGAAAGAATCTCAGACGGGTGGGTCGGGTGCAACATTCTACAATTCCTTCCCACTGTCGGCGATCGAACGGGTCGAAATTGTTCGTGGGCCAGGTTCGGTTTTATATGGTTCCAATGCATTTTCGGGTGTGGTTAATGTCGTTACAAGAAAGGATAACTCGGCTCATGTAGAAGTATATGGGGGCAGTTTTGAAACATCAGGAGCAGATTTTTATTGGGGCGGTGAGATGAATGACTGGTCGGTTTCGGTTTCAGGTCATGGCCAAACGACAGAAGGCTGGGACTTCGACTCATTCGACATTACGGGCCAAAGAGATGCTCACGAGATGGGCGAATCGAGAAGTGGATTATTCGCCCGAATCGAAAGTGATAGCTTTAATTTTGAAATATTCGACGGTCAGGTCGAACAGGACTTTTTAGGTTCAGATCAAACTTGGCCCTTCGATTCTTACGATCGTCACACGACTCACTACGGTATGGGGTATGATCTTTCTCTGAGTGAGAAATGGAATACTTCAATCGACTTAACACACAATGACCACAAGCGGGATACCAGTAGTGGGCTTGTTGATGTTAAATCCAGAAACACATTAGTGGAAGTCACCGTCGAAGGTGAAATTAGCGATAAATTAGACGCAATTATTGGTGCAACCTATACGGAGTTGGAATCCACAGATATCGCACTGGGAGCATCTCCTCTTTCAGGAGAATGGCAGACTCTCTACAGCCAACTAGACTACTCACCAATTCGGGCCCTAAAAGTAACAATAGGGGGGCAGTTCTACGATAGTGAAAACGATTCGGATGCTCTCATCCGTGGAGCATTTCTGTGGAAAATCAACGAACACTGTGGCTTGAAAGTCCTCTACGGGGAAGCTTACCGTTCTCCCTACTTGTCAGAACTTTATATCAGCATCCCTGACTCCCTAAAAGGGAACCCTGAGCTACTCGCTGAGGAAATGAAAACCTACGATATTCAATTTTACTACCACGCAGACAAGCTTAGAATAGATGCGACGATTTTCGATAGTACCATTTCTGACAGTATCGGATTTGCTTTTCAAGATGGCCTTAGAACATTCGTGAACAAAGGTGAAAGCGAGTTTTATGGATACGAAATCGAATCGAGCTTTCAGCTAACGTCTCGGCTTTTGATAGAATCGTCATTAACTCACCAAAAGAACAAAAACGAAGCAGGAATTAAGAACACCGTGATAGAGCCAAGTACAATGCTCAAGCTGGGCTTAGCCTATTCTTTTAAAAATGGTGGATCAGTAGCATTTTTTAATACGCATTATGCATCACCGCAGCAGTGGTCAAGTCTCTCATCAAATACTCAGGAATTAAACGAAAACACTGGGGGTATAACCATCTGACATTAAATGTTAAATTCCCCGCAAGTACGTTTTTCTCGGGTGATGCTTGGGAAAAAGTTGAATTCGAGCTTTTTATCGACAACGCACTAGAATCATCTCCGGTCTATTGGCCTGACATATCCCGCTCAGATCTTAATGCGTGGCCTCGAAGCTCAGAAAGAAATGCTTACTTAAAAATCAAATACAATTTTTAGTAAGCCGTACCTATCCCTAATCTCTCAAACGTTTAGACTTGTTGGCAACTTTAGACACCCAACTTGTTAGTAGAGAGGATGCAATCACTGCGATTGCAAACAAGTAGAGGCCAATGCGTGGTTCGATTTTGAAGCCGGCACCTGATTTACTAAGGACGATCAAGATCGCGATAACAAATACGTCCAACATTGACCACTTACTCAATCGATGAAGCCAGTCAAGGGCTTGTTGCCTTTGCATTTGAGTCAATGGCCTAAACCACAGATAGAGCAATGCAGAGAGTTTTAAAACGGGAAAACAAATTGAGAATAAAAATAAGATAGTTCCTAGTAAATAATCTCCCTGACTTAATAGTGCACCCACTCCATGTAGGATCGTAAAATCCTCCTTCCAGAACACCAATTGCTGCATCCGCATCACTGGCATTGACAACCCAAGTAACAAAATAATTAGGGACAACAAAAGGAGCAAGGGAATGAACCACTGCGAGCGAGACGCGAGTAATTGAGTATCGCTATTTTTAATCATTAACTGAAAGGAAGGAATTCGTGCACAGAAGCAAGTATTCTAAATCACTTAACGGTGATTTGGTGCACAGACATCCCATAGAATCGTTACATTTCACGTAAAGCATCCATCGCACAGAACAGGGGAGTCGAACCTTCGAAAAACGTCTTGAATAAGCAGCTGTTTCATTATCTGGGATGTGCTTAAAGTTCTAGCGAACATGAAAAAGGTGTGTCACAGCTCCATACTTGCATTCAACACCTGGCAGTATTCGGATATTCACTAACGTTGGGAAAATCGGCATAATTCCCGATTTGACTTCTTGCAAACACAGCTCGTTGACGCTGCATTTCGACTGATGCGCACTCTCTCCATAGATCAATATATCCTAGGACAGCATGGAGACCTGTTGATTTTAAACAAACCTTACGACTGGCCTACAACTGGCCGATCTCTTGAAGATGATGATTGTGTTCAGTTTCACCTCATGAAGCGATTCGAGAGTATGGTCTGGTCTATTCACCAGCTCGATGCAGACACGAGCGGACTCTGTCTATTCTCACTAAGTAAGGAACTCGTCACCCACATACAGGGGGTATGGTCGGACGCAGAAACGATAAAAGAGTACTATGCCGTAGTTTGGGGGGAGCCGACTTGGGATTACATTGAGGAACTTTCACCTATTGGGATGATTGATGAGAGGAGCCTGGGAGTATCGCGATCCGGGAAGGCGGCACATACCAAGTTTGAGGTCATTCAACGGAATTCAGGCTTCAGCCTCATCCGTGCTCGAATACTAACAGGTCGGACTCACCAAATTCGAATCCACCTGTCTCATCTGGGATACCCTCTGGTAGGAGAGGAGTGGTACCGCAAAGAGCCTTGCACGCTTCACCGCCGTCAAGCCCTACATGCCTCACGAATCGAGTTTCCTGCATCGGTTGATGTAGACCCCAATTTATTGTATGCTCCAATTCCGCCGGACCTCGTCGTTTTGGCTAAAAAACTAGGCTTATCCTTTCCGGATCAAAGGACTTCTACTTAGGTTGTTTAACACTTGAACCACGGCAAAGTCTATCTATGTTCCAGCCCAATGTCGTATAAGTTGGGGATGTCCCAATTCTTGTTAAAACTCAAGGTGGTCTAGTTCTGGGTTAGTT
>CAWVWU010000078.1:0-16156 GCA_963933925.1 uncultured Puniceicoccaceae bacterium | reverse complement strand
CGTCTCGACGATCCTCAAGTGTCGTCATTACATTCCTCGGTACGCGGTTTCAAAAACTCCATTTATTGAAACGTTTTGGTTAATCCGTGGTTCCGGTTCCAACAAGAAGTAAAATCAAACGTCCCCGCCTCTACTCCCTACGACTCCTGATTTACTTTCCGTGGATCACGTGTGCCTGCGTAAAGCTCATACTCAAACAACCGACACTCGATCGGGCCATTGTAGAACGGAACCTTGCGTTTCGGTCGCAGCCCGACGCGCTTGCCTAAAGGAATATTCCCCGTAAACACATAGCCCCAATAACCGGCACAGCGTTTCTTAAAGAGATCACCAATTTCCTTATAAATTTCGAGCAACTCATCCTCTTCCCCCATACGATCACCGTACTCAGGGTTAAAGACCACCACTCCAGAATCGGTATCCGGAATATCTGTTTCTCTAAAATCGCAGACTTCAAAATCAATCAAATGATCGACCTTCGCAATCTCGGCATTACGACGAGCTGCTTCGATCGCTTCGGGATCGATATCCGATGCGATGATTTTCAGGTCAACCTCATGCGTCCCCGTATTCTCCGCTTCCTTCTTCAAATCTAAAAATGCTCTCTGATCAAAGTTCTCAAGATGCATAAACGCAAAGTTCTCCCGCATCACTCCTGCGGGACGTCCCTGTGCCCAGAGTGCCGCCTCGATAGCCAAGGTTCCACTTCCACACATCGGGTTCACAAATGACGATTTGCGATCCCAGCGCATCGCCGCAATTACCGATGCCGCAAGATTTTCCCTCATCGGTGCCTTCCATGGCGACACACGATAGCCACGATTACTCAACGGTACACCTGACGTATCCAAATAGATACAGACATCTTCCTCGTGCCAGTAAAGAAATACGACCGCCTTGTCATTGTCGTTTCCAGAGTCGGGTCGTTCACCGGTCTTATCGCGAATCCGATCAACCAAAGCATCCTTAAGCTTCAAATTTGCAAACTGAGTATTATCGATAGTCTCATTCCGAATTGAGGAAATGATAGAAACATAACCTTTAGACGGAATCCAAGTCTCCCATGGCAAGCGAACGGCACGACGATACAACGCTTCACCATCCCTCGCTGCAAAGCTAGAAACCTCCCACAAAACGCGTAGCCCTGTTCTCAAATGAAGGTTCAGGTGCATGCAATCTGCTATGTCACCGCGTATAAAAACGCCTGCCGCCACTTCGCGGTCCACTACATAACCGAGTTCTTCGAGCTCACGCTTCAAGTAGCCCGAACAGGCTTTCGGGCAAGTCACCAATATATTGTTCACGTCCATCTTCCAGTGAACTCACTCCATGTTAGGAGATCTAGCCAGCCCAAAATACTGCCCCGACACTTCCTTCCACCATAGACCGACTAAGGATCTTCCGGCAAAACGAGCCAAAAACTGCCCGCTCGCTCGTCATTACTAGTCTTCGAATCAACACTTCCCCCACCAACAACACTCTTAGCAAAGAACTCAAGACCTCCCTCTATAAAGAGCTGCTCTTCCGAAACCTCAGTCACGAAACTCGCGACCTCCCCACTACTCAATGCTCCCAATTGGATCTCCTGAGGCAATCGCTCTCCGAGCGTAAATTGCAATTCAATCGAATTCACGAAACTCGTTCCTCGATTCTGAACTGACAGAATCACCGGAACACGTCCATCTATCGCATTATCAACATCCAAAAAAACATCGGCTACTGCCACATCGAGAATCCCCATTTCATTGCGCTCAAGTACTCGACCGAGGTTCAACACGCCAGCCCCCGTTCTAGCATCTTGGCCAGGAGCTCCGGTATCATTCACATAATCCAGAAGCAGGTCATACGCATCGCGGGGATCCCTCATCGACTCCTCGCTCATCAACCCTGCAACCGCACCAGCTACAAAGGGAACCGAAGCCGAGGTTCCCGAAAAGCTTACCCACTCCTCGTTTTCCCATGCCGCAACCACTCCAACTCCAGGAGCCGCGATATTAACTCCGTCGCCAAAATTTGAAAATGCGGAGTGCTGGGCATTCGCATCGACCGAAGCCACACCGATCACCGACTCAAACCGTGCCGGATACGTTACCGAAGACTGGCCGTCATTTCCGGCCGAAGCCACCATCAACACTCCCCGAGAATCTGCATAAGCGACCGCCTCCTCCAACACACTGCTGTAGCCAAAACTGCCCAAGCTCATACTGATGACTTGTGCCCCGCTCTCAACAGCCTGGACGATCCCTTGGGCCAACGTAAAACTATCTCCCTTTCCATCTGCATCAAGCACCCGAACGCTAATCAACTCCGCAGCCGGTGCGATTCCCACACCATTTCCTCCCCCAATGATAGAAGCCACCGCCGTCCCATGTCCGTTCAAGCCTCCACCATCTACCAGATCATAAGATGAGATACGCCCACCATCCAAAACCTCATGAGAGGTTACGCCCCCATCGAGAATCGCGACCTTTACCCCTTCGCCCCACGACTGATTATCTCTTGGAACCCCCAACCACTCTAAAGCATATTGGTCGAAGCCCACATTTCCAATTCCTTCCAAATACGCACGTGGCACCTCAGGAACAACCACTTCGTAATTAAAGTCCAACTCTGCATTCTCTCCACCGAGTTCACCCACTCGAGCCGCATCCATCGACGCACTTAGACGGACACGTGCCGCCTTCATCCGCCGATCACTCCCAAGAACTTCCAACCCTGCCGTCTTCGCCCGATCCAAAAATGCCTGCAAACTCGCTTCCGTCGGAAACCTCAGTACCAACTCATCTTCAATGACGCCCTCAGGTAAGGCTTCTCCAACATCTTCCTCAAACTCCTCGGCTAAAGCCAAAATCTCATCTCTCAAATCGGAAAGTGCTTCCGATTCAACCTCGCTCTTCCCAACAGCCTTGGGCTCCACACGAGATACTTCTATTTGCTCAACCATCGCATCGTCCTGCTTCATCAAATGATAAGCAATCGAGACAACGACAAAGAGGAAAACAGAAAAGACAATACGCTTCATAATAGAGAATCAGAAATCATAGACAGACAGCCCCCTCAGATCAAGTTCCCATCCAAGCGCAAAATTCTTCACCTCCAATGATTCCATATAGGAGCGTTCACTAAGCGGTCACCCATCATCCCAAAACAAAAAAAGGCCCACTCAACGAGCGGACCTTCAGAAAATGATAATATGAGAACTCGAAAACCGTCGCTTATCTAGCGACCAGCCCCTCGGACTTAATACGCTCGATATACTCGCTCACATTACAGGTTAAGAGACGTGTTCCGTCTTTGCTAACCTCCAAGACCTTCGTCACCAACGGATCGAGGAAATCACGGTCGTGGCTCACAAGAATAACAGTCCCCGGAAATTCCTTCACAGCATCCTGCAATACGAGCTTACTGCGAATGTCCAAGTGATTCGTAGGCTCATCGAGTATGATCGTATTAGACTTCTGCATCAGCATCTTTGCGAGAGCCAAACGATTACGTTCACCACCCGAAAGGACTGCTGTTTTTTTGAATACATCGTCGCCACGAAAAAGCAACGCACCCAAGACGGCTCGTGGATTCGAAGTATCGTCTCCCTTTTCAGCTGCCGCCTTCTCTGCTTCCTCAAGTACATTGAGATCAGGATCAAGTTCTTCAGCCTGTTGCTGGGCGAAGTAAGCCAGCACCGTATTATTCCCGACATTACGCTCACCTTGATGAAAGGGCTCAATACCGGCTAAAATGCGGGCCAAGGTTGACTTACCTGCTCCGTTCACACCGACGATCGCAATACGCTCACCCTTATCTATATGAAAATCGAGTCCTTCGTAAATCTTCAAATCGCCGTACGATTTATGAAGATCAATTAGTTCAATCACCTTTTGGCTCGCTGGAGGTGGTGCAGGGAAACGGAAGAATATCTTTTTCTCCTCCTTAGGAAGTTCGATTATCTCAAGTTTATCCAAAGCCTTAATACGACTTTGCACCATGGATGCCTTCTTAATATTAGAACGGAATCGATTGATGAAATCCTTCTGCTTTTGAATTTCCTTCTTCTGATTTTCGGAGGCTTTACGAATGCGAACCTTCTCAGCTTCGCTCTCCTGAATATAGAAATTGTAATTACCGTTATACGAATTCAACTTGCCCATGCTCAAGTGAATCGTGCGATTCGTCACCTCGTCGAGGAAAGCACGGTCGTGAGAAATCAGAACGATCGCTCCCTCGTAGTTCTTCAAATAGTTTTCCAACCAGATTTGAGAAAGGATATCCAAGTGATTGGTAGGCTCATCGAGAAGCAACAAGGACGGAGTCTGAAGCAGCAATTTTGCCAATGCTATACGCATCTGCCACCCACCGGAAAACTCTCCCGTTTCGCGAGCCATGTCCGACATCGAAAAGCCAAGTCCGAGAAGCATCTTCTCGATTTTCGACTTCATCTTCTGTGGTTCGTGATCTTCGAGTTTTTGCTCCCACGCACCAATCGTATCGATCAATTCGTAATACTCCTCGGAAGAAGTGTCCATGTCAGCCAACTGCTCGTCAGCCGTGTCGATCTTAGCCTGTAAGCTCAACACATCCTCAAACGCCGTTTCAACTTCCTCGTACAAAGTTTTTCCGTCCACCTCAATTCCGTCCTGAGGCAAATAGCCCAGAGTCACGAATTCAGGCTTTTCCATCCGTCCGGCATCCACCTCGATTTCACCGAGAAGCAATTTCATCAAGGTTGATTTGCCGGATCCATTCGATCCAACGAGACCGATACGGTCGCGAGCATTGATGGTTGTAGACACGCCATCATAGACCACCTTGGGTCCATAACGCAGTTTCAAATTGACGAGAGAGATCATATTAGTCCGACGGTCATAGCACCCTAAGATGAAAAAACAACAGCTAGTTTAGCAAAATTCGAGCCCAGTTCCCCTCTCTGCCCGAAATGATTTCCCTTCAACGCGTCCAATGAATCGCCCAACTGCGATAGAATTGGGGAAAGCATTCATTCAAGATTACGCCATCTCGCTTCACTACGCCGATCTAAAAAGACATACAACCCAATCCCAATTAGGGGATTATCAATGCCAACCCCACAAACAAGCACAGCGTGCTCAACTATTAGAAACTAACAACCAACGATTTAGAACCAACACCAATTTATCCGGCGTTATGGGCTTGCTGATATAGTCATTCATTCCCGCTTCCAAACATTGATCACGATCACCCGCCATCGAATTCGCCGTCATTGCAATAATAGGCAAGTCCTTGAACCCCGCACCCAATGCTCGAATCTCTCGAGACGCCGCAAGACCATCCATCACGGGCATCTTCCAATCCATGAAAACAACTGAGAATTCCTTCTTTCGAACCGCTTCAATCGCCTCCACCCCGTTTTCCGCAATCGTAACGCCTAAACCTAGTCTCTTCAAAAACCGCAATGCCACCTTCTGGTTCACCACATGATCCTCGACGAGCAAAACCTCGTAGCCGCGAAATATATCAGTCGATGCAGACCTTTGGCCTATTTCCTTATTGATTTGCCCCTCCCCATTCAAAGCCCGGAACAACTGTCCCAGCTCTCTCACACTCAAGGGCTTGCCTAGGATCCCGTAAAAGCCCGCCTCAAACAACTCCTCCCTCACGCTCAATCGACGTTCGGAACCATAATAAAACATTGTCGGTAACTCTTTCTCACCAAGTCGTCCAACCCCTTCATAAAACGCATTCAGATCTCCGCCGGTAAAGCCCAGAATAATGAGATCGTACAAATCACCTGAAGTGATCTCTCGCAAAGTTTGTTCAGGAGTCTCCGTACAAACGCTCTCAACCCCGGCAACATCCAAATAGCCCGAAAGCACCGTTTGATGGCTCGCATTTGACTCGGCGATAAGAACTCGTCCCGTCGGCAAATACTTCGATTCCACCCAAGAACACCCACCATCGACTAATTGCTTTCGAAACACCACCTCACTCTTGAAAACCGAGCCTTCGCCCAAGGTACTTTCGATACTCACGTCTCCCCCCATGATGCGACTGAGCTTACGGCAAATGGCCAGACCTAAGCCAGTACCCCCATGAGTCCGTGTAGTGGATGAATCGGCCTGAGTGAACAGATTAAAAACGCGCTTCTGTGCCGAATCCGAAATTCCAATTCCCGTATCACTAACCTCGAAACGATACCGTGCCTGCTGTGCATCCTCAGACACGATCGATCCATAAACCCGAACCTCCCCTTCGACGCTAAACTTAATAGCATTACTAACTAAGTTTAGTAGGATTTGCCGCAAGCGCCCGGGGTCACCAATGACAAGCCCCTCTATGCCTGGATCCAAATAACAAACAAACTGAATTCCCTTTTCATTAGCCTGAAACGCCACCAGATCAGACAATTCTTCCAATACTCGACGCAAATCAAACGGGATCTCTTCCAAATCCATTTGATCCGCCTCGATCTTAGAATAATCCATAATATCGTTTACCAATGAGAGTAAGGATTGAGCCGAACCGTTCATCGTATTCAATAAATCCCTCTGATCATTATCCAACGTTGAATCTTCAAGCAACGCACCCATTCCCAAAATCCCATTCATTGGCGTGCGAATCTCATGACTCATCGACGCCAAAAAAAGGTTCTTCGCAAGACTCGCTTTTTCTGCCTCGAGCTGTGCCACCGCCAATTCACTATTTTTCTCTTCAAGAACCCTAAGAGCCTTTCTCAACTGAGACGAACGTACATTAAACCACCTCGACAATTGTGCGATCTCATCACTCCCTTCAGCAACCAAATCAGAAGTCTGGTCACCAGTCTCAATAATGGTTCGTAATTGCCCCGTTAGCCGCAACAAAGGATCCAACAAGTTACGCTTAAAAGCAAAATAGCACAACACGCACAAAGAAAGGACAAAAACGAATACAAAACGGCCCACATGGTTCGTAATCCTCTCAACCGTCGCCATCGCTATTCGTGCCGGTACAACAACGACAACACTCCAATCAGCAGCCCCAAGTTCAAGAACACTTACATTCGCATCCTCCATCAAAATGGGGTCCATCTTCGATTCGACACGCACCCCCATTTTGCCCCCGTCAAGAGCCCCGTTCATTCCCGCGGCGATCCGACGAGACTCCAACTCTCCAATTTGATAGGACTCCGCCTGAATCGATTCTGCCAATTTCTCGAAATCGTCTCTCCCATACAAACTGGCTTCATCGATTTTACCACGACTTAAATCAAACAAAACATCGGCAAGAAAAGCGTAATTGGGCACACTCTCAACTAACCCCTTCAGATCCAAATAGGTTTCAGTACGATTACCTCGACTATCCTTTCCGATCAACTTTCCCATACCTGAATCTGGAAAAGACAACAAACGACAATTCCGATCGATAGCGAACGCATACCCACCAATTGCCCCTGCTTCCTTCATCAAAAATTCGGATAGCCCATCCAATCGTAAATCAATCGTAACGACACCAAAATAGACCCCTTCCTTCCAGACTGGAGCCGTACAAGTCACCATCGCCTCAAAGCTATAAGGATCCATGTAGGATTTTGACCAATACAACTGATCGGAAGTCAGATACTTCGCCGGCACATACCATTCCTCTCCATGGTACCCCATTCCATCAACAGCGTTGTACTCATCATAATACTCGAAATCCCCAGTCTCATTTCGAGCCCAGAAAAACGATCGCCGTTCCCGCTCCATATCAAACGCATACGGCTCAGGCCACACACCGCCTCCCGCAATCAAGGAATCTAATGTATTCTTTTCGAACAAATGAGGAATCACCGCCATAAACGTCGATTCGTCATTGGGCAACCCAACGACGACATTTGCCAAAGTCTGTGCCAAAGACTCAGCACGGGCCAAACGCTCCTCCAATCGCAATACGATATTCCGTCCAACTTCCGCCTCCATTTTGCGGGCCTCCTCAGAAACCACATCGCTTCCAGTCATCGTCACCGATAAATAGACAGCCCCAACCACAAGAGCCATAAAAACAAATAAACCGACCAACAACCGAAAAGAAAGCTGACTCGTCAAAGGTGCGTTACCAATAATCTGATTAGTTTCACCTGAGGAGGCTTCGATTTTTGATGGATCGTTTTCCAAAATGAGTCGCGACGTTATTGATAGAGAGAAAAATTCGAGACGTAGTACTTGCCCTACTAACGAATTGAAAAAAACCTGATATACGTGTTTACCCCATACACAAGAAGATTTCTATCCTTAATACATAAGCGTAAGTTACACCAGTATAATAACTAATTCAAATCGAGTAATTATCTAATTAAAGAAACTCTACAGATTTCAATGATCAAGATTCGAAAAGCTCATTAACTTAGCTTCCCTCAGGAAACGATCCACGCATCTGTTTAATAGATGTAATTAAATACCCTTATATTAGAAGCGTTTAAGCCCGCTTAACAGTAGCAACACTTTTATTCCTTGTTATAGGAGATAAGTATCAGTAATGCTAATTCTGTGTTTAAAGAGAAAAAATCACCTTTTATTCTTTAATTAAGAATTTACGCAGGCGTTAATCAACAATAAGACAAGATCGATTACTCCGGTCTCAAAGACCGATTCCCCTAATTTACACCACATTAAAACGGACAATTTAATGACCACAAACAACACGTCATCCGAATACTCAGGAAGTTCACTCTTCGTATGGATCTTAGGTATTCTAAGCCTTTCAGTCGTAGGAATAGGATTCACCTTTCTCTCCGTATCTTGTGTATCGCAAGCTCCCATAACGACCCTCGGAACACTTCCCGTCATTGATGGAGCAACGCCAATTGGATCGACTCAGTGTTCACTTTGTCACCCCGCGACCCATCTAGATTTCGAAGGAGCCACTCACGCAAATCTAGGCCACGTCTCTGACGGAATAACCGGTGATCAACGATGCGAATCGTGTCACGGTCCCGGGAGTCTCCATATGGCACCGGGGGTGACATAACCAAGATCATCAACCCTAAGAACAAACCGGAAACCTGCGTCACCTGTCACCAAGACAAAGCCGCACAACTTCACCTTCCCGGAGCCCACCCTATCGTAGATGGAAAAGTAACCTGTGTAGATTGCCACTCGGTTCATAAAGAAAAAGCAACACCGGCTACTGGTCACGGAATGACTGCCGCAGATCAAACCTGCTTCGAATGCCATCAACTCCAGTCAGGGCCATTCGTTTTCGAACACGAAGCAATGCGCGAAGGCTGCTCCTTCTGCCACGACCCTCACGGCACCGGTAACGATAAAATGCTGCGCAGCCGAGATGCAAATACCTGTCTCCAGTGCCACCTCGCCGACATGGACACCGAAGGTATCCAAATCGGAGGGCAAGCCCACGCCGGTAGAAATTTTCTCTCCCAAGGCACCTGCTGGACTGCTGGCTGCCACGAAGGCGTTCACGGATCAAACGTAAGCCCCAAACTAAGATTTTAATATGAAGCGTTCATTCAACCCAATCACGGCCATGAGGACTTCTTTAATAATCGTCGTAGGCTTAACCGCTGCGACAGCCTGGACAAGTGCTCAAGAAAGCGGATCCATAACTCTAAAAATTGGCTACACTGATGTCGACGGCAACCAAGACGCCTATGAAGCACGAACCAACCAAGAGGACGGCTTCGTTACAGCGATCACAAATTTCACCCTAAAACACGAATACGACAATGGAGTCACTCTCAACCTAGAAGGCCTTGTTGACCCATACAGAGAAGACGCCTCCTTCGACATCGATCTCGTAAATCTCGATTGGGGACAACTCACAATCCACTACGACCAATTTCAAACCGACTATCATTCCCTCGGGGCCTACACTCCGGATTCAAGTCAACTCTACGTAAATCCCGATTCACTCCTCTCCATTGACCGCCGAAACCTATCCATAAGCGGAACTCTTGATAGAGAAGACCTCCCCACGATCTGGTTTAAATACAACCGCAGAGAACGTGACGGATCCAAAAGCTCGACACATTGGAGTGAACAACACCCAAGCCCCCTTCTCGGAAGGGGCATCGTCCCCTCGACTCTTCAAACCAACGAGACACGCGATAGCATAGAAATCGGGATCGATCAGGACATCGCAACCACTTCCATCGGTGCCAGCTACCGCTACGAAGAAACCTCCGTCGACGATAATCGATACATCAACCGCTCACCGGGCAACGAGTCCACACAACGCTTCGTTACACAAAACGATGTAAGCGAATCTAAAACAAATATCGCTCGAGCCTACCTCGACAGCTCGCCAGACGCCGCAGGAAAATTTCGCGTAACCACCGCCGCCTCCTACGTCGACCGCGAAACCAATTTCAACGGTTCACGCATCTACGGAGACGCATTCGACGCCCCATACGGAAGTTTAAACGAAGTCCGCAGGACAGGCGATACCGGCTTCTACGATCTCACTGGACTCAGCGACCTCTACCAATTTCAAGCCAACGCAAACCTACGTTTCAAGCCGAACAACAACTGGACCCTGATCGGAAGCACCCAACTCGAAAAGATATCCAAAAAAACAGTCGCCTCTCAAGAGGCAACCGATTGGGCCCGAGATACCACCACCTTCGAATTTACCGGAGGCGAATCACTTGTAGACTCCAACAGCCAAGACGACTACGACGAATTAACGGGTCGCTTAGAGGCCCGCTATACAGGTATAAAAAAAGTATCCCTCTACGCTCGTAGCGAATACACCAAAGGCGACGGCTATATCATAGAAGACTCAAATTCCACCCGAGTTCTCCCCAATCCAGACGCAACAGAAATTCTCGTATCGCGAGAAAACGACTACAAACGAGAAAGCTCAAAAAGCACACTCGGCTTCCGCTACTATCTCAAACCAGGACTCACATTCGGTGCACGATACGTCTACGAAGACCGCACAAACGAATACACCCCAATCGGCGAAACCATAATCAATAATACACGCCTCAAATATCCAAATTACGTAGCACGTCATGACAGAGATGGGAGCCGCATCCGTGCGAGCCTAAACTGGAGACCACACGCTAAACTTAGCCTCGCCACTCTAGTCCAAATTCAAGAGAGAGACATTACAACAGTCTCCATCGAAGAGACTTCGACAGAAAGCGGGACCTACGAAAGCTACACAGTAAGCCAAAGTCTAACCTGGAGCCCTACCTCCAAAATAAACGTCCACGCCTCTGCAGCAAAATCAAACAACACTCTAGAGACGCCCGCCAATCTCGTTGTACCGACTTTCGGTGGGGCAACTGCTCAAGCGATTGTCCCCAGCTCAGAAAACCAAGTCTGGTACGCAACACTAACCAGCAATTTCAGATTATCGGAAACGAAAACACTAGAGATCAACTACGCTTACCTAGAAACAGGAAAACGAACAGACAACTTTTACGTCTCAGTACCTTACGGCCAGAATCTCACCGAACACATTGCAGGCCTTGTCTACCATATAAAGCTAAGCGAAAACAAAAAATTAAGCCTAGGCTACCAGTTTCACGACTCGGTCGATGCAGCCTTTTACGGATACGCCGATTATACAGCCCACCAAGTTTACACAGTCTTCACTACCAAATTTTAAGTTAACATGAAAACACTCTCCTATCTCACCGCCCTACTCATTGCCTTCACTGCCACGACCAACGGAAAAAAGAAGGATGACAACACGCCCAAAGCATGGAAACGCCAATGCGTCGCCTGCCACGGTAAAGACGGCAAAGGCAATACTCCTACCGGGAAAGCCCTTTCCATACGTAACCTGACCTCAAAAGAATTTTCAGAAATCAAAACACGCGAGTCGATCAAAACCCAAATTCGAAACGGAAGCTCCGATGAAAACGGACTCATCCGCATGATCGCCTACAAAGACATTCTCAAAGAAGAGGAAGTCGATGCCCTCGTGGAATTCATTATTAACCTGCCTCAAGGAGAGGAGTAAGTCATGAGCACAAAAACAAGAAATAATCGTATAGCAATGGCCGCCATCGCGGCTTCAACATTCCTCAGTGCATCCGCTTTTGCACTACCTGAATTCGCTGCCGACAATTTTGGCCGATGTATGGGCTGCCACGGCACCCCATCTGGCGAACAAGACTTCAGTCACCCATCAGGCTGGGGCGGAATAATCGACGGTTCTGTATCATCAGGTTACTTCCAGGTAACTCCACAAGGAACTCAGACCGACCTCGGACAACAACTCGACGGACAGACAGTCGGGGCTCTCGACACCTACGTTGTCGCCCCTGGAGAGACGATTTCACTGTCGATCGATATCCTCGACGGACAATCTAACCATGCCATAACCTTCTTTGGACTTCAAAACGGAGGACAACAAAACAGCCAAGACAACAAACTGTCCTACCAATACGCAGGAGACAACTATTGGACGGCCCAAGCCACCTTCAGCACTCCCTCCTTCAACTACTTCTATTCAGAGATTGGTAAAGACTTCGACGCAGAAAGCCGCACCATCCCAATAACAATAAATCCAGATACTCCAGAAGACACCTATCTTCTCACATTTGGAATGTCCCGCCTGAGAGGAATCACTGCCACTTACGAAGAACACTCCATCTACGTCAAAGTCACTTCGGGAGGAGAAGCCCAGCCATCTCGCCTTATCAACATTTCCACACGGGGTTTCGTTAAGGAAGGGAAAGCTGCCTTGATCGGTGGCTTCGTGATCATAGGCGACGAACCATTAAAGGTACTCATTCAAGGAGTCGG
This sequence comes from uncultured Puniceicoccaceae bacterium, assembly GCA_963933925.1. GTDB lineage: Bacteria > Verrucomicrobiota > Verrucomicrobiia > Opitutales > Opitutaceae > JAKYXN01. The sequence continues at coordinate 3,446 of CAWVWU010000078.1, read as the reverse complement.
CCCAGAGCTTAATGGACAAGGCGACCTTACAATTGATGACGTTCTCGCAGATCCCTTGATGATCCTTGTAAACCCTGATGGTTCCACCGTCACCAACGACGACTGGGGAGACGATCCAGCGATCGCTCAGGCACAGCTTGATGCGGGTTCCAATCAGCTGGCTTCTGGAAGCAAATCTTCTGCAATTCTTGCAACACTAGATCCAGGAATTTATACGGTTGTCGTCGGACGTGTAGGAGAAATCGAAGGTATTGCATTAGTTGAAGCATACGAAGTTCCAAGCGATTAAGACCGCCAAAGTCTCAATTTTAAAATGTCGAGTGGTCTACCCACTCGGCATTTTTTGTCCCCTATTATCCTCTTCTCGCCAAAAATCCCCAAAGAGCTCAAATAGAAACCCCAATCAATTCACTACAACGAGAGCATTTCTTGGGCGATATTGCTCCCCTCTCGATCATCGTACATCTTAAAACAGTAGTAAGCAACGTCCATGCTGCCATATAGATACGACAGGATCCCCATTTTGAGCAATTACTCCAAGGACAGCGAATCCATCTTCGTGATGTCTCTGATGAATACCGCATCTGTCCACATGTGCTGAGTCGCATAGTTCGTATCGTCTTCCCCAATAATGGGACTCATGGTACGACCTGCCATGCCCAAAAACGTGTGAATCATTCACAAATCAAACGCCATAAACCCCTTGATAAAAGTGAGTAGTTGAATATTAATTCATCTTTCTTGCCACAGACCAATTCCCGACCCCACACACACACGATGAGATTTTTTCTAGCCATCTACGTTTTAGCCGGAATCGCGATAGGCTACCATCTTTCCAAATCAAGGGCATATGGGTTAGGAAAATACAAAGAGGATGAACAAGGGGAAAAACGAGCAATCACCAAAACTGATAGAATTCTATACGCCCTAACCATAACCCCCGTTTGGCCGCTCGCCTACATCAACTACGCCTCACACTTCCGACAGCAAGATATCGACGGTGAATTCGAGGATACCAAATAGACCTTCGGTTTTCCAATTTCGCCAAAACTGAATTACCTAACGACTCGACCAGTCAGCAAAAAGACAACGTCTACTTCCTTACACCGAATCCTAGGAAGTTCACGAGGTAGCACTCTCAAATTCTTCGACGTCTTCATCGAGCTCAGAAACATCATCCTTACTGGACACGCGTTCCTCAGTACGCTCAACCTTGGCACGAGGTAATTCGCCTTGCTTCTTCGCTTCTTCAGCCGCCTCTTCCTCCGCAATTTTGTCCTGCTCAAGTTCATAGGACTCTACTGCCTCCCCAATAAGGCCCAACAAGGCAGACTTCTTAAAGGGTTTTGCCAATGCTCGATAATGAGTTCCCCCCACTTCAAATGAAAATTTTGAGTCTATTTCATTCGTCTTTTTGGAAAGTAATCCTGTTAGAAAAATCTTCCGAATAAAGCGGCAATTGCGATGCCCATTCAATTCATCCACAACCTCGATACCGGTCATATCTGGTAACATAACATCAACGACCATAACTGCTGGCGGATACTTAACAGCAATATCGATTGCATACCGCCCTTCCCCGCACTGATCAACATCGTACCCCGCTTTCTCAAGCATAACTGAAAGAAGCTTACGAGAAGCTCGATCATCTTCGAGGACAATAATCCGAGGTCTTTTCTTTAATATAGTCATAGGTGATTCACCCCCAGTCAATCGTACAAAGACCCCAGTAACTTCAGACAAGCGGGATGTTTTACCATAATTTAGCAATTCCGAAGAACAAACACGGCAACCCTCAAGAGAGAAAGTTCAACTTAGACTACCTGGAGAAAGTGGGCTCACTAGAGACGCCAGCCCCCTTCAGTGATAATTTCCATTATTCATCCTTGATCCCACGGCCGAGATTGGCAGGTTGCACGAAGCGCTTCAAACACGCTTCCCGAACCACAATCGATGTCACGCCAAACCTCCTCAAAGCAAAAATCCATCAACCGAGTCAAAGATAGCGTACGTCGCTTCTTCGACAACATGGCGGGCGAACGGTTTGACGAACTCGAAGAAGAGGAAACCTCAATAGAAGAGAACAATTCCCTCCCTTCAGAACCTGAGATCGACACCAAAAACCTCCCAGCGGATCTTGTGGAAGTCGCTCGCGAAGAAGCCGCAATCCACTCCGCCGAGGCCATCCAAGTTCAAAAATGGCGAGACGAGCTCAACAAAACACTCACTGACCGAGAAGAACGGATCACCTACTTTACCGATCTGGCCTCAGAGCGCGAAACCCGCTTTGCCTCGATGCTCCTAAACGCACGAGCACAACTCTCAGGCAAACCGATCGTAGAAGGTCTTCACGAAGAGGAGGAAGACGTTTTCGAAGAAGCACCCCCCACAAAGCCCACCCCACAACCAATCATAAGCGTCGCCTACGCGGCTCCCGAAGTTGAACTGCTCGAAGCACCCGACCTCAAGGCCGGCTCCGTAATCAGCTCTGATCTTCTAGAGAACCAAGAACACAAACTTCAGGAGACTCTCGACAATTTCGCCATCGATGCCCACGTCTATGACGCCATCGTCGGCCCACGCGTTACTCAATTCCGCGTAAAACCTGGCATGGGGGTGCGCGTCGAATCCATCCAAAACCTGCAGAAGAACATATCCCTCAACCTCGCCCAATCCAACATCCGCATCCAGGCCCCCATCCCGGGTGAACCATTCGTAGGTGTCGAAGTTGGCAACGGCAATACTCTCCCCATTCGCCTCCGCTCTGTATTTGAGTCACGTGCATGGCAACAAGGCCGCGAATCCATCCCCATTGCCATGGGTATGGATATCCAAGGAAAAATAGTCGTCGCCGACCTCGCCAAAGCCCCCCACCTCCTTATAGCTGGAGCCACGGGCAGTGGAAAGTCTGTCTGCATGAGCAACCTCATTCTGAGCCTGCTCTACCGATTCTCCCCTGAACAACTCGAATTGGTGCTCATCGACCCGAAACGAGTCGAATTCGGACTCTTTCGCGAAGTTCCCCACCTCATCCATCCCGTCGTCGGCGATCCCGAAGACGCCGTACGCCTTCTCAAGTGGGTCGTCAAGGAGATGGAAAATCGTTACCAGATTCTCGCCGACAAACAGGTCCGTAACATCTCCGGCTACAACACGAAAGCAGAGACCACCGGAGAATTCGACAAAATGCCATTTATGGTTGTCATCATCGACGAGCTTGCCGACCTCATGATGACCTCCAAGGGTGAAGCCGAAGCTTCTCTCGCCCGTATCGCCCAACTTTCCCGTGCCGTCGGCATCCACACCATAATCGCAACCCAGCGACCATCGGTGAATGTTATTACCGGCGTCATAAAGGCCAACTACCCAACGCGCGTCGCCTTCCAAGTTTCCTCACACATCGACTCACGCACCATTCTCGACTGCAAAGGAGCAGAATCCCTCCT
>CAWVWU010000077.1:0-16359 GCA_963933925.1 uncultured Puniceicoccaceae bacterium | reverse complement strand
TGACCGACCAAGACATTGACAGCTTAGTCGAGCTCCTCCGAAAAAGCGGACTAACCTCCTCGGGTGTCGTCGTCGACGAAACCGCATAGAGCTCCCTCACCGCTCTCAACAAGTCCAATTTGTCGAAGAGGCTCCACGCCAAACCGTGGACGCCTTTTCAGTGTCCAGTCCTCTCCGCCCCCAACGGCTAAAAGAGTCCACTCCTCGCCACCTGCCCTTCGAAGCCTTGGCGTAGTAGGGTTCAAACCTTCCGTCTCAAATGTGAGCCGGTCTTATTCCGATTCTTCTCCTGTTTCTTAAAAACGGGCAGATAGGTCTCCTCAATATATGAGAACGCCTTTTTCAAACCCTCGTTTTCGTACACGACCCCAATCTTTGCTTCGATTGCCGTCGGTTCCCCGAAACTAGCAAGAAAATGATTGCTGGTCATATTGATAAACATGGCCTTGCGATCCCCCGCCTTGATATCGACCTGTCGCAATAACCACTCCCGTGCAAACAAAGCGAGAACTGCGTCTCCCACCCAAGCTTTATCCCGTTTTTCTCTTTCTTCCATCATCCTACCTAATTCTAAAAATTGAGGCACACCTGCTAGCCGCCTCACACCAAGAAAACAATGGAATAATGATTTTCCCATTCTGCACCCCTAAAAAATCCACATTCTGAAAAAAGTGAAGAATAGAGTGAATAAACTCAAAACGTCCCACGTCCTAAGGAGCGAACACGCAATTTTAACCTAAAAAAGAGACAAGAGACACATTATGAAATCACTCATTGCACTCACAGTAATCCTTTCACTCGCTTTCACCACCGCTCAGACTGTCCAGGCCGGCAGTAAGGAACGGGCAATCTTCGGCGGCATCGTTGGCGGGATGATCATCGGTTCCATCATCGATAACAACCACGACCGCCACAACCATCACAAATCCGTAACAACTCGGCATCACCACAAAAACCATTACGACGGCTGTGGCTGCGGCGGACACTACGATATAATCACCGTACGTGAATGGATTCCCGGAACATGGACCTACTCTCGAGATAGCTGTGGTCATCGAGCACGCAACTACATCAAAGGCCATTACGTCAATCGCGAGCAACGCGTCTGGGCCTCCCACACTCGCCAAGGTCATCGCGACTCCACCCCCCGCCGGAGCAACTACAACCGACGCGATGACAATCATCGCCACGACAATAAGGAACGCTACGCCACCAATAACCGTAGCAACAACAACAACAACAACAACAACAACGGTAGCCATAAGCGCCGCCGCTAGATTCGGGATATGATTCTAATTCCAAGCCTTTTGTCCTAATCAGGCAAGAGGCTTGCCCATCGCTCTTACTTCGCTAAACCTTCCCACAGAACTTTCACTTCCCATGTCCACATCCGAAAGCCAACTCAGTCCCGATCAAGTGCAGCAGCTCATGAGCCAGCTCCTCGACGGCGAGCTTTCGCCAGCGGACGCCTCCCAGCTCAATGCCTATCTTGAGCTCCATCCCGAAGCAATAGATTGGATGGAAGGCTTAGACCTCGCCCGCACCTCCCTTTCGCCTCAAGCCCTTTCAAATACCGAGACCGAAGCCAGAGCCCAAGCAGTCCTAAATTCAATCTCAAACCAAGAAGAAGCCACTCCCTCTCCCGAAACGAAATCCACCTTGATTTCATTTCCCCGTGCCCTACGCCCACTCGCAGCAGCCGCCGCAGTCGCTCTCATCGGCATCATTTCCTGGAACAGCCTCCACAAGACCTCCGCCCAAGACGAATCCGAATACCTCGCCTTTCAAGGCTCCGAGGTACAATTCGTCAGCACCGACATCCCCGACGCCAATCCAATCGTCTACACCGACAATGAAACCGGCTGGACCGTTATCTGGGTAGAAAAAATGGATACCATCCCCGAAGAAGCCTAACTCACAAGGCTCCTTCTCCTATTCTTTCGTCGCTACGCTTCTCAAGTATCGGTACACCATTCATCTTCAATCCCGCGGAGCGTGTCACCCACCACCACTCCAAATGTCTTCTCTCGAGGTCCTCTCCCCCTACGATCAAAGTCACCTCGAAACAATCTCCTACACCCCGACTTCTGCGATCGACCGACTCCTCGACACTGCAACAGCTCTAAAGTCGAAACCACTCCCCAAGAACCAATGGGTCACAATTCCTCGAAACTCTCGCCATAAGAGAGAATCGATTGTAGTGAGACAATGACGAACTTCTTCAAATCACTAGTCTAGATACAAAAAGACCCTCTCCATAAGAAAAGGGTCTTAGAATAATAAAAAATACGAAACAGACTACTTAGCGACGTTCGCCTTAAGAAGTTCAATTTCGAAAATCAAAGTCGAATTTGGTCCGATATTGGGTCCTGCTCCACGCTCTCCGTACGCAAGGTCAGATGGGACATACAACTCCCACTTAGAACCTTCCTTCATCAACTGCAACGCTTCCGTCCATCCTTTGATAACGCCAGTAACAGGGAAGCTAGCAGGAGTCCCACGCTTAAATGAACTATCAAACTCCGTCCCATCGATCAACGTACCGCGGTAATGAACTTCAACCGTGCTTTCTACGGTTGGGATATCTCCTTCTCCTTCAGTTAGCACCTTATACTGTAGGCCGCTCTCCAATGTTGTAACGCCTTCCTTCTCCATATTAGCTGCTAGAAATGCAACCCCTTTCTCAACGGCTTTCGCTGTTTCAGATGCGACAATAGCATCCATTATCGAGGTCATCTCCTCTTCAGTCAAAAGAAGTTCTTCGCCATTCAGAGCTTGCTGAATACCTGCTGATAACGATTGAAACTCAAAACCAGTCGTATCTCCCGCCATCTGCTTGCCAATCGATGTACCGATGATGTAACTCCTCATCTTCACATCAGAATCCAACGACTCCAATGCGAACGCACCAGATTCCTCCAATAATTCACTGGACGGCTCATTAACAGAGCACGTTTCGCATTTAGAAGAATAAATTCCTGCCACAATCGCAGCGCCAATAACCGCTCCAACTACAACACCGCCAATTAACTTTACGTTAGACATAACACTTCAGAAGAGATTCAAAGCACAACAGTCAAGACTCTCCTTAATTATCCTCCCTAATACCCCCAAATTCTCATTCTAAGCGATCACCCCTCCAAAGGCCCTCACTATGTACGATAAATCTGCGGCAGTCTACGATCTCATCTACCGCAACAACAAAGACTACAGCGAAGAAGCCCGAAGACTCGACTACCTGTTCTCTCAATTACCTTCGAAGCCCAAAACGATTCTAGACGTTGCCTGCGGAACTGGCCAGCACGCACTCCACCTCAAGCAAGAATTCGGTTACCAGGTTGACGGAATCGACATCGAACCAAGCTTCATAGGAATTGCCGGATCCAAGAACTCAAATGCCACCTTCACGGTCGCCGATATGGCTGACTTTGATCTAGCCACAACCTACGACGCAATTATCTGCCTTTTTAGCTCAATCGCCTACCTCAAGAGTATCGAAAATCTCAATAAGGCGATCCAGTGCTTTGGCACGCATCTCCACCCCAAGGGTATCCTCGTTCTGGAGCCATGGATTGAACCGGGAATGGATGTCTCGAAAATCAATGACTGCATCGAAAACACCTGCCCTTCCACGGGCCTCTCTGTTCAGCGTAAACGAACCCATAGTATAGAGAACGAGATGAGTCGAATCGACATCGACTATACCGTCCGCCAAAAATCAGGTGCCGTCACCCACTTCTCAGAAACTCACCTTCTCGGTCTCTTCTCTCGTGATCAGATTCAAAATGCCTTTCATTTAGCGGGACTCACCGCAACCTACGCCGAACCTGGACTCCACAACAAAGGAATCTACATCGCACAAAAATCTCCCAACACCCCCTAAATGTCTCAAATATTCCCACGTCCGAATCCCGATTCAATAAAATCTCGCCCCAATCCGTCCATATCCCACATAGTCACAAAAAATCACCTTCTATGACTGATACACCCGAGAATCTATCTCCCCCAAAATCAAACTCCCCCAAGAAACGCAAAGGCTGCTTCGCTTTCGGCTGCCTAGGGAGCATTGGCCTTATTGTCGTCATTGGAGTCTACGTCTATTTAAACTTCGATAGCTTTGTGGACAAAGGTCTAGATATTTTCACAGCTACCGAGCCTCTAAATATTGAAACGCTACGTGAGCAACGAATCAATGAGCTCGAACACCGCCGCACTCAAGAGTACGCCAATGCACTTCAGCCAAACAACGAAACAACAACGAGTGGAGTCGCAATAAACGCCCTCACCGGTGCCCAATCCTCAAGCACAGATCTTTCGGCAAATACAGCCTCTCCCAACACTCCCAATTTAAGTGATGCTGCAGATAGTAATATTTTAGAAATGGATGAAGAGGAGTTTAATGAGTTTATCGCCATTTCCCCTGAGTTCGCAGACATCAAGGACAACGTCTACCTCCTTGTAGAAGGCGACACCCTCTACGCGGACGTTAGTTATCCTCTCGACGAATTTGCCGACGCCTTCGAAGGTCTCAGGGGGCGCCACTTCAATGGCCGCGTTAGCCTCTATATGAAAATGCTCGACGAAGGGCTCGAACTACGGGTCACCGGTGCCCAAGCTCAAGGGGAGACCATCCCCCAAGCTTTCCTTGACAAACTCTCAAAGTACAACATCGCGGAAAAATACAACAAAGACCCTGCCGCCCGAAAACTCCTCCAAAGCATCAAGTCCATCGATATAGTAAATGGTAAAGTAAAACTAGTATTCAAATAATTCAGGTAGCCGTGACGCCGAGGCACGCCGCACAACCGAATCAATGTGCCTTCCCCATCTTGTTCATCGCCATCAGCGATAAGGTAACAATCGCTCCACCAACAACAATCCCAATTCCAATCGATTCCCCCTGAATAAACAGGGCTGATTCCACCACCCCAAATAATGGAATCAAAAACCGGAACGCGGAAAGAAGGTTCACGCTATACACTTCGATTAAACGATTCCACAAGGTAAACGCGGTCGCCGATAGAAAAGCGAGGTAGAGCGTCACTCCAAAGGTTTGCCAGTTGTACTCATTCCAAAATGACACTTCTCCAAATTGTCCCGATACCAATAGAAGGCACCCACCAATAAACAACGAAAGGGAGGTTAAGCAGCGACTTCCAAATTCCGCTCCAATTTGCTTCATCGACAACGCACCGATAGCACTCGAAAGCGACGTCAGTAAAAACAGAACTGCTCCTAATGCCACCTGCCCACTCCCCGCACCAGGAGAATAGACTGCAATTACGATCCCCAACGTGCAACACGCAAGAATCAACCATTGCCTTCCACTCGGCAATGACGTCTTCAACATCAAAGGTGCCAGCAGCACCCACCATAGACTCCCCGCTCCAACCAAAAGGGCCCCCAACGTACCACTCGATACGCTCAAAGCCATGTAGAAAAAGACATACTGAAAAAAGGTCTGCCCGAGGAGTAAAGTAATCAATTTCCCCTTCGGGGATCGACGTAACGTATCCAATACACCACCCCTGCAAAACGGTACGATCATCAATCCCGCAATCATGAAACGACTCCCCGCAAAAAGCAGCTGATCGCCGAAACCATCAATCGGCAAGTTTGCATAGCTGTACTTTATTACAGGGAATGCACTTCCCCACAACGCCGCACAAATTACGACTTGGAGATAAAAGCTAAAAGGAAGGCGATTCACGACCAACACCCACAACCCAATCCCCAATCCACCACAACTCAAAAAAACCGTCTTCCAAACCTAAGAATAACACCCAAGCAACACCTCTTATAACAGATCTCCTAACGCATCAATTCTTAGCACCTCATTGCATTAGCAGGTCCGCCATAGCGTCCTCGAAGGAAGATTAACGGCAAAACAGAATCCGATCGTGCTAACTCTTTAGGAAAAACGAGTTCGACAGCAGCACGCACCCCCACAAGCTCATACTTCAAAAATGAACGATCGGCCCAAAGTAGCGTTATTGATAGAATCTTCCAACTCCTATGCCCGTGATCTCCTATTCGGCATACGTTCATGGTTACGAGACAATCACGCATGGAGTATACGCCTAACCGAACACGGTCGTGGAGCACGGCCTCCATCATGGCTCAAGAAATGGAAGGGAGACGGTATAATCGCCCGCGTTGAAAATCCTTCAATAGCCAAAGCTCTTCTCGCCACAAATCTCCCAGTAGTCGACGTCAGTGCCGCCCTCCCCGACCCACTCTTTAATCGAGTGTCTACCAATAGCGAAGCAGCGACGCAACTCGCAATCGACCATCTTCGCGATCGAGGTCTCACCAATTTTGCTTACTGCGGAGACCGAAATTTTCAATGGTCTCAACAACGTAGCCGATATTTCAAGTCAACCATCCAAAAGCTCGGCCATCCCTGCTTCATCTATGCCGCTCCCAAGGACCAACATAGCAGCGAACAGGAAATCGAATCTCTAGCGAAGTGGCTTCATTCACTTCCTAAACCTATCGGAATTCTCGCCTGCTATGACGTACGTGGACAGCAGGTTCTCGAAGCATGCCAACAAGCTGGAATCCAAGTCCCCGACGAAGCCGCCGTCATCGGTGTACACAACGACGAACTTCTCTGCGACCTCTGCGATCCACCACTCAGCAGCGTAATTCCCAATGCACGGCAAGCGGGTTACAAGGCCGCCGATATCCTCAGTCAGCTCATGAGCGGAAACCGCCAATCATCTCAACTACAGTCTCTATTAATAGAGCCGCTCGGCGTCGCCAGCCGCCAATCCACTGATCTCCTCGCAATCGACGACCCAAAACTTTCAGAAGCCCTCCGCTATATCAGAGAGAATGCCAACCAAGGTATCACTGTTTCTGACCTTCTACAGGCGGTCCCAATGTCTCGTACTCTCCTTGAACGAAAATTTAAAAACGCCCTCGGAATCACTCCTCACAATCACATCCAAAAAATACGTCTCCAAAAAGCCAAAACACTCCTCTCAAATACACAACTTTCAGTAAAAGAGATTGCCGAACGCTGTGGATTTGCCCATGTGGAATATCTCAGCGTCGCATTCAAACGAGAAATAGGCCAGACTCCCACCGAATATCGTAGTTCCCATACTACAGCGTATTAAACGCTCTTTAATCAAAAACAAACATGAAGATCTCTAAGTCCACCATCCAACGAACGATCCAATTTTTACTGATTTGCATCCCAGCCTTCGCAGCCATGGGCCAGCAATGTAGCGACCACTGGATCGATAAAGACGAAGACGAAAACTACACATCACGCCACGAATGTTCCTTTGTACAAGCGGGAGATGCCTTCATTATGTTTGGCGGCAGGGAATCCGCACAGCGACTCGACGTCTACGACTACCAAAACAACAGCTGGAGTATTGGGAGCGACGCTCCAAAAGAATTTAATCACTTTCAAGCCACATCTCACAAAGGCTTCATTTGGGTTATCGGATCATTTAAGACCAATAAATTCCCTCGAGAACTACCTGAGTCCCATGTTTGGCTCTACTTTCCTCCAACAAATAAGTGGATACAAGGCCCTCCGGTTCCTGAGGGCCGACGTCGCGGCAGCACGGGCTTAGTCGTTTATCAGAACAAATTCTACATCCTAGGCGGAAACACAATCGGCCACGATGGAGGCTTCGTAAACTGGTTCGACGAATATGACCCAGCGTCCAATACATGGACCGAACGAGAGGGGGCTCCACATGCTCGAGATCACTTCCATGCCGCCATCATCGGCGACAAGCTCTACGCAGCTGGAGGGAGAAAAACAGGCGGCGAAGGCGGTGTATTCGCACCACTGGTAAAGGCCGTAGACACCTATGACTTTTCGACACAGACATGGTCGCAACTCGACAATGCACTCCCTACCCCACGAGCAGCCCCAGGCATCGCCGTTTTCCAAAATAAGCTGCTTGTAATGGGTGGAGAAGGCGAAGAAAAGGGGCCCGCCTACACCACCGTCGAAGCATTCGATCCTGCGAGCAATAGCTGGGAAAACCGTGCAGACATGCATTACCCACGTCACGGCACGCAAGCGATAGTCTCTGGAAGCGGAATCTACATCGCAGGCGGATCCCACAAACGAGGGGGTGGAAATCAACTCAATATGGAAGTCTATAACGAGGATAAGCCAACTGGCGAAAAAATCACCGCCTCCCACTTAGAAGCTCCAAAAGACTTAACTCTCAAATCCGGCAGCACCCGAACGATCAATATCTCAAACACGGGTGGCAATGCAGCATCCTTTATCACCAGCGTTAAGCTCCAGGCTAACGACAGCGAAGCATTTCATATCGATTCCAAGCATGATTTCACTCTCCTAGATGCCAACGAATCTCTTAGCCTAACCGTATCGCATATCGGGAATTCAACAAACGAAAGTGCACGACTCGTTATCTCCTATAACGGTGACCAAAAGATAGGCATTCAGCTCTCGAGCAACTAGGAACTCTACACCCACCTCTCGTCCTTAACGAAATAAACGGAATATCTCAATTTATATGTGAAAATTCACAGTGCTATTTTTATGTAAACGTGGTATATTATTCAGGTACCTCAAAATGTAGCTCTCTGTTTTTACATGTCTAAACATTACAAAATCGCCCTCCTCCCTGGAGATGGCATCGGTCCAGATGTCACTGAAGAAGCAGTCAAGATTCTCCGAAAAGTCGAAAAAGAACTCGATGGAGTCACTTTCGAAATGGACGAATTTCCTGTCGGTGCGGGAGAGTATCTTAAGAACGGTTCGCCTCTACCTGAAGCCTCGATTGAGGCCTGTCGGCAAGCTGACGCCATACTCTTAGGTGCCATGGGCATTCCCTCCGTACGCTGGCCTGATGGCAAGGAGATGACACCGCAAATTGACTTGCGTGAAATATTTCAACTCTACAACGGCGTTCGTCCAATCTATCTCTACCACGCAGATGATACCCCACTCAAGGGGTACGAAGCCGGCGACATAGATTTCGTAATCGTACGTGAAAGCACCGAAGGCCTATTTTCCGCTCGCCTATCGCAATCTGACCCCGAAAAAGGCGAAGTATGCGACGTCATGCGTATTACCAGAGCAGGTACAGAAAGAGTTTGTAGAGCCGCATTCGAAATTGCTCAAAAGCGCAACAAATACTGTGCACTCGTCGACAAGGCAAATGTCCTGCCTTCAATGGTCTTTATGCGTCAGATTTTCGATGAAGTCGCCAAAGACTTCCCTGACGTCAAAACAGATCACATCTACGTCGATGCCGCGTCTCTCTTTCTGGTACAACGTCCCAACACGTTCGACGTTCTCGTCACGGAAAACATGTTCGGCGACATTCTGTCAGACCTTGGAGCCGGCTTGATCGGTGGCATGGGCATGGCCCCGTCAGCAGATATCGGAGACAATTGTGCGATTTTTCAACCCTCACACGGCTCAGCTCCTGACATTGCCGGGAAAGGCATTGCTAATCCCATCGCAACGATCCTCTCCGCCGCACTGATGCTGGACTGGCTCGGCGACAACGAAACGAAGCGTGGCGGTGAAGCGATTCGCCAGGCCGTCGCCAAAGTCCTTTCAAATCCCGCCAACCGTACCTCAGATCTCGGAGGAACTGTCTCCACCACAACGATGGGCGACCTCATCGTAGCCGCAATCACTCTCTAGCTCCTTTAATCTGTCCCCCTTCTACCCCATGCAAAAACGCCATCTCGTCGTCGTAGGAACTTTTCTCCTCTCTCTGCTACTCTATATTGACCGAACCTGTATCTCCACAGCCAAGGGGCCGATAGTTGCCGAGTTCGGCTTGAGCGACAAACAATTTGGTTGGGTTCTCTCCGCCTTCGCTCTTGGTTACGCCTTACTTCAAGCTCCCGCAGGTGCGATGGCAGACAAGTTCGGTCCACGTATCGTTCTCACCTCTGTCGTTGCAATATGGTCAATCTTTACAGGACTTACCGCAGCTGCTTGGAATCTCACTTCCCTCGTTGTCGTCCGTTTCCTTTTTGGAGCAGGCGAAGCAGGTGCATTCCCTGGGATGGCTCGTGGCGTCTACTCGTGGATCCCACAAAAAGAGCGCGGCCTGGTCAAAGGAATCAACTTCTCCGCTTCTCGACTCGGTGCAGCCATTACAATGCCCATTCTTCCGCTAGTCATAACGAGACTGGGTTGGCACACGACCTTTGTCATCCTTATGCTCGTAGGATTTGTCTGGGCTATATTCTGGTGGCTTTGGTTTCGCGACGAACCCAAGGACCATAAAGGTATCACCAGCGATGAATTGGATTTGATCAACGCGAGCCACGCCGCCGAGATAGCGGGCAAGGAAGAGTCGCCCGACCATGGCGAAGGCATCTCTTACTTCCGCTCCGGAAATATGTGGCTGATGATGGGACAGTACTTCGCCAGTAACTTCACTTTCTTCTTCTGTCTCACATGGCTCTTTCCGTATGTTAAAACAACATACAACCTCAGCTACGAATCAGCAGGATTCTACGCAGCCGTACCCCTTCTTGGCGGTGCAGTGGGCAATGTATTCTCAGGCTGGCTCATCGACTTCCTTTACAGTAAAGGCTTCACTCAGTGGTCACGCCGCCTACCCGCGATTATCGGATTCGCTCTCGCATCGATCGGTCTTCTCATGAGTCACGGCCAAGCAGAAGTCTTCGGTGCCGTACTCTGGCTAACGATTGGAGTCTTCGGAGCTGACATGACCCTACCATCCTCTTGGTCATTCTGCGTGGACATCGGAGGCAAGCATGCCGGAAAGATTTCTGGCACAATGAACATGGCCGGAAACATTGGAGCCTTCCTAGTGTCCCTCTCCTTTCCCTACCTCAAAGATTGGACAGGCGGACCAGATGCCTTCTTCTACATTTGCTCGGGCTTCAATGCATTCGCGATCATCCTCTGGATACTCGCTAACCCTAAAAAGCTCATCGCGTCCTAAAACATGTCAAAACTCAAAGGAGTCTGCATCGGCGCAGGGTATTTCAGCCAATTCCAATATTCAGCTTGGACGCGCATTCCTGAAGTTGAAATTGTAGCAGCCTGCAATCGTAACCAAGACAAGGCAAAGACTGTCGCGGCCAAATTCGGCATCCCTAATACTTACGGTATCGACCAGCTCGGAGAAATGCTGGATACAGAAAAACCAGATTTCATCGACATAATAACCCCACCAGAGACTCACCTCGAAATAGTAAAAGCAGCCGCTCAGCGAGGAATCGCAATCATCTGCCAAAAACCTCTCGCACCGACCGCCGAAGAAAGTGCCGCAATCGTCTCGGTCGCCCGGGATGCCAAAGTCCCCTTTCTCGTCCATGAGAACTGGCGCTGGCAACCGTGGTACAGAGAGATGAAACGCCAATTAGACGCGGGGTCGATTGGAGAGCTTTTCTCAATCTCGGTCCGAATGCGCATGGGCGATGGTTGGCCAGAAGACGCCTACCTCGCACGACAACCTTTCTTCCGCGACTACCCTCGCCTACTGGTTTACGAAACGGGAGTCCATTTCCTCGATACATTTCGCTACCTCGGAGGAGAGGTAGAGTCAGTCTACGCTCGTCTACAACAACGCAATTCGATCATCAAAGGCGAAGACGCCGGCCAAATCGTAGTTGGCCTCAAATCGGGTGGAACGGCCATCCTTGATGCCAGCCGTTACAATGAAGCCGAAACCGCCGATCCGCGCTACACCTTCGGAACAATGCGTATCGATGGAAGTCAGGGGCACATGGAGCTCGATACCGAAGGAAACATAACTCTAAAACAACTCGGTCTAGATCCTAAAAAACTGGATTACCACCACGAACGCATTGATTTCGCAGGCGATTGCGTCTACAATCTTCAACGTCACTTCACCAATCGCATGCTTGAAGGGCTCCCATTCGAAAGCACCGGCGAGGACTATCTAAAAACAATTGCACTCGTAGAAGCCTGCTATGAATCCGCAAATACAAAACAAGTCGTCACTCTAAAATAATGAAATCACCGAGCCCCCATTTTTCAGGATTTGATCACCTGGCGATCGCCGTACCCAATACCGAAGAGGCCCTCAAAACATGGCGTGACATCTACGGATTTCCAGTAGTCTGTAGCGAAGCTGTAAATAACGGCACCGTCCTCCTAACCCATCTCGACATGGGTAACGCACATCTCCAACTCGTAGAACCCCTCACCCTGGATCACCCCCTTCAAGATTGGCTCAAGAAGAACGGGCCGGGTCTCCATCACTTCTGCATGAAAGTGGATAACGTACAGCAGAGCTTCGAAACCCTGCCCAACGGTGGGATAAAAACCGCACCGAGCCCACACCAAGGAACTCAAGGCAAACGAGCACTTTTTCTCGATAAAAGCCAAACTCAGAACGTACAGGTCGAAGTCACTGGCCCTTAATAATTCGTACACAAAACGACCTTTTCAAATGTCACAGCGTATCAGCCTTAAAGAAACCCTTTCTAAGCTTCCTCCCGAGTGGAGCGAAGATCCTTTGGGTGCAATCAATCAGCTCCTAGGCGAACGTCCCAACCACAAATTGATCGTCCTCGACGATGATCCGACTGGAACACAAACTGTAACGAACGTTACCATCATTACTCGATGGGATATCTTCTCCCTCGTAGCCGAACTCAGCAGCGATGCTCCTGGCTTTTTTGTTCTCACTAACTCACGCAGTTTGCCAGAGCCCGAAAGTAAAGCGCTTCATCACGAAATCGCATTAAACATTCGCCAGGCACTCGAACTCAGCAATACCACCGCAACTATCATCAGCCGAAGCGACTCAACTCTACGCGGCCACTACCCGCTAGAAACGGACACGATAGCGGAAGAACTAAAACAACCCGATCTTCTAATCCTTGCTCCATTTTTCGAAGCAGGCGGACGCTATACAATCAACGACGTCCACTACGTCACCGAGGGAGACACGCTAATCCCCGCAGCAGACACCCCATTCGCCGAAGATAAAGCCTTCGCATACAAAAACTCAAACCTTCCAGAATGGGTCGAAGAAAAGACAAAAGGGGAAGTTCCAGCGTCCAGCGTAGAATGTATATCACTCGATCAACTACGAACAGAAGGCCCTCAATCTCTTTCAAAGTATCTCCTATCACTTCCTAAAGGCACCGTTTGCATAACAAACGCCGCGAGTGCACGAGATATCGAAGTATTGGCCCTTGCGACCCTACTTGCCGAAAAAGAAGGCCGCACTATTAGTTTTAGATCTGCCGCCTCCATCGTTGCGGCTCGTCTTGGACAACGTCCCAGCTCCCCACTATCGGCACGAGCACTAATCCCCGAAGACAGTACTACAGGTGGTTTGACGATCGTCGGCTCCTACGTCCCCAAAACAAGTGCACAGCTCAAATGTCTCCTCTCCCTCGACACCATCTTTAAAATAGAACTGTCAGTAGAAGACATCCTCTCACCTTCCAAGACAGAGGAAACCCTCCACAACGCCATAGAGGCGATCAATACCGCCCTCTGTATCGGTAAGGATGTCGTCCTCTACACAAGTCGAGACCTCGTCTCTGGCCCTGATGCCTCAACCAGCTTGGGAATCGGCCGCATGGTCTCAAATGCTCTCGTTCGCATTGCTTCTGAACTCACCGAAACTCCACGCTACTTTATTGCCAAAGGAGGGATAACCTCCAGCGATATAGCAACCCAAGGTCTGGGAATAAATCGAGCCATCGTTCAAGGTCAGGCGCTGCCCGGCGTACCGGTTTGGAAACTCGGCCATGAAACAAAATTCAAAGGCATGAACTATATCATTTTCCCTGGCAACGTCGGCACCGACGAATCACTCGCCACACTCGTATCCGAACTTCAACGCGTTGAACGTCCAGCTCACATATAAACGCAATTCATCTATTCTCTACAACCATCCACTACTCATGAAATTCATAAGCAACTTAGCAATTTCTCTCACACTCATCACTCTTCCGCAGTTCATAATTGCACAAGAGTCTTCCGCTCCAGACGACTTGGTATTCGAAGAAATCGATGGAGTCGTCGCAGTCGAAGCGGAACACTACTTATCCCAAGAACTTACTGAGAAGCGTTCATGGGTAACGATGACTCCAACTAACGTCCCAACGTTCGAATACGATATAGACACCCCACATATTAATGGCTCTAGCGGAGCAGCCTATCTAGAAGCTCTCCCTGATACACGTTGGACACACGACGAACCCCTCATAAAAGGAACTAATTTCTTTCCGGAACCGGGAATGGCAGGCATCCTTAGCTACAAGGTTCATTTCAATAACCCCGGACGCTACTACGTTTGGGTCAGGCATTTTTCAACCGGCAGCGAAGACAACGGTATTCACATCGGATTAAACGGTACGTGGCCCGAATCCGGAAAACGATGGCAGACCATCAAGAAGCGTCACTGGGCATGGGAAAGCCGCCAACGCACTGAACAACTCCACGTTGGGGAACCTTTTAAACTCTACCTAGAAATCCCTGCTGCGGGCGAGCATACCATACAATTCTCAATGCGCGAAGATGGCTTCGAATTCGACAAGTTCATCCTCACTACTGACCGATACTTCATCCCCGAAGACGAAGGAGCAGAACCAGTCGCAAAGTCTGGGACAATCCCCAAAGCACATCGAATTCTCGGCGACTACTACGAAAAACCAATCACCCCCTTTACAGCCCCTAAAGCTAAAGCATTCAACCTTCCAGAAGGCTCTGCCACTCTATTGGCAAAAGATTTCGACCTTACCGGCTCTAACTATTACCTCGATAAAGAAAAGTGGCTCGCGATCAATCCAGAGAAGCACCAATCGGCCAAAGCCAAAGCAACCGTCCCCGTCGGAAATACACACTTCGATATAATTCTCCACGCTGTGGGTGAGAATGACGGTGGCAGCACATTTACTCTAAAACTGGGAGGTCGTGTTATTGGAGAGTTCTATTGCCCAATGAGCCGAAACACCTTCGAAGAAGGTGGTAACTTTACCGCAGTTTTCAAAGACATCGATATCAACGAAGGCGAGTTTATCGAGATTTCATCTACTGTCGCCTCGGACGATGGTCTCGAGTACTGCCGTGGACGTTTCGCGGGACTCACTTTTATACCAAGTGGTACAACGCCTAAAATAATTGCCGGTGCAAGACGAAGAGTATTGGTCAAAGACAATTCAGATCAAGCACCTCAAGCCTCCATCATCGACGTTCAAGGTGAGTTAAAGCAATGGCACAAGGTAACAATCGCTCTAGAAGGTCCACACTCTGACGAACAGGACCAAGAACTGAATCCATTCCTTGATTACCGTTTCGATATTCGTTTTACGCATTCCTCGGGCTCACCGAGCTACCTCGTCCCTGGCTACTTTGCCGCGGATGGAGACGCTGCCAATACATCCGCCTCTTCAGGTAATATTTGGAAAGCTCATCTTTCCCCTGACAAAACAGGACAATGGATCTACGAAATTTCCTTCGTTAAAGGACCTCGAGTCGCCATCGGCGACAACGCAGGTTTCCGCGTTATGCCATTCCATGGAATTAGTGGAACCTTCATGGTCGCTCCATCCGATAAGATTGGTCGCGACTTCCGCAGCCAAGGGCGACTTGCTTATGTTGGGAAACATCATCTCCAATTCACCGGATCAAAACGGTACTTCCTCAAAGCCGGACCCGATGCCCCCGAAACACTTCTCGCTTACACCGATTTCGACAATACAGAAACACGACTCGCAAAAAAAGGCCCTCTTAAGACCTGGTCACCACACGCCGGAGATTGGAAAGACGGCGATCCAACATGGAAAGATGGTAAAGGCAAAGCTCTCATCGGAGCCTTAAGTTACCTCGCAGATAAAGGCACAAACGCATTCTCGTTTCTCACATACAACGCAGGAGGCGACGGCGATAACGTATGGCCCTATGTAGACCGTGACGATAAATTTAGAATGGACGCCTCGAAACTAGACCAATGGGGCGTCGTTTTCGACTACGCACAAAACAACGGTCTCTACCTCCACTTCAAGCTCCAAGAAAACGAAAACGACGACAACCGTGCCGGAGCACGCCTCACTCCAAAATACATTCCCGAGGCTTTAGACGGCGGAAACACCGGACCAGAACGTAAACTTTATCTCCGCGAACTCATCGCCCGCTTCGGCTACCATCTTGCACTCAACTGGAACCTCGGCGAAGAGAATACGCAGTCGAACAAGCAACAAAACGAATGGCTGAGTACATCAATGAGATTGACCCATACGATCACCTCATCGTAATTCACAGTTTCCCTGGTCAACAAGATCGTGTCTACAACCCTCTTCTTGGAAACAATTCCCTCATACGAGGAGCCTCCACTCAAAACAAATGGGACGGAGCTCACCAACGAAGCTTAAAGT
>CAWVWU010000076.1:0-16422 GCA_963933925.1 uncultured Puniceicoccaceae bacterium | reverse complement strand
AGTTGATAATGAATACTTCCTGACACTCCAACCAACCGACAACGTCGTTTCTACTTCCACGATTACGGTGAGAGTAAGCGACGAGTCCATGACGACAAGTAGTACCTTTACAGTCGAAACGAAGTCAGGAATCCCCACGATCATAAAAGCCCCGATGGATATCGTTGAAACAGAAGGAAACCTAGTCGCACTCTTCGTCGAAGCTAATGGTCGCCCAGAACTAAACTACCAATGGTTTCTAAACGATACCGCCATCCCGAATGCGAACAATTCAAACTACGTACTCGCTGAAGCATCCTCAAGTGATTCTGGTAGATATTCCGTAATCATAAGCAACAACGACGGACGTATCCAATCATCCGAGTCTCTACTTACGATCAACAAATTAATTCCCATCGAACAAACTACCGTTGTTCAAGAAGTCGGAAGTAATGGAGAAGTAATTCTATCACTTTCCGAAACGTCGGAAAACCTAATATATCAATGGTATTTCGGTGAGACAGGTGACACCTCTAATCCTATAGAAAGCGCAACCTCATCGAGCTATACACCTGAACCTGGTAATTCAGACACAAGCTATTGGGTGAAAGTCTCAATTGAAGGGGGAAGCACTCAAAATGTAGAAATTGTGAATTCCAACACAATATCAATAGAAGGAATCCCATCCGACCGTTACTACTTCGGCGAATTTGATTCGGACCGTGGATCCTTTGGTATTCTCGTTCGTGCCGACAACACTGCTGTTTTCCTAGCAGAAATCACATCGCCTAAGACCATAATTGCGACCGTTGATATGGAAATTGGATCGGATGGAGATTTTCACTACAAATCTTCGGAACTAGGTTGGATCGATGGACAAATCACCGGAGACTCAGTTTCAGGAAAGGTTTCTAAACGAAACATTAGTTTCGCTGGAACCCTCTCCGTATCTGATGGCAGCACAAATTCTCTAGCAGGATTCTACGATGCTCCAATAGCGAATACATCAGATGGTCAAATCTACCTCCTAGCAGGCCCCAACGAAACCAGCTATATCATTTCTGGATCTGGAGACACATTTAGTGGAATGGAAGCCACTCTATCGGAAGACGGTATCCTAAGCTCTATTTCATCAGAGGACACCCAACTATCAATATCACTAAATAATACGAAGGGAACCCTAAGCGGCACGACTTCGATCGACGGAACGGAGTTCAACGTACTAGGTCTTCACGAAGAAGCCCTTCCCGAAAACCACCTCGTAAACACTTCAGTACGGGCACAAGTCAAGGATGGTGCGGGAGTGATGATCGCTGGATTCGTAATCCAAGGCGAAGGCGAGAAAGAGGTCCTCATCCGAGGAGTAGGACCCTCTCTCACAAAACTTAACGTCAATAACCCAATTGAAGATACAACAATCACTCTTTATAAAATGGGAGAAACCGCACCTATTGCTGAAAACGACGATTGGGGCGACTCGGATAACTCAATCCAAATCTCTAACAGCAGTGAACTTGTAGGTGCCTTCCCTCTCGAATCATCAAGCAAAGACTCCGCCTTACTTTTGAGCCTCTCTGAGGGCGTATACACCGCCATCGTCACCAATAATGCTAGCTCCGAAGGCACTGCCCTTGTAGAAGTGTATGACGTCGATGAAGCCAACGACATCAACAATGGAATGGAACTCGTCAATATTTCCCTTAGAGGTGAAGTCGGTAGTGGTGAGAAGGTAATAATTGGAGGTTTTGTTGTTCAAGGCGACTCTCCCAAACGACTCCTCATACGTGCAATGGGAAGCGAGTTGTCCAATCTCGACGTCCCTAAAACACTCAACAATCCTGAACTTTCAATATACAGAACCACTGATACTGGAACTGAATTGATCAATTCGAACGACTCATGGGACAGCTCCGACCCTGAACTTCTTCGAGAAGCCGCCACGATAACGGGCGCATTTCCCTTTGAGGAGGGATCAGGTTCTGCCGCAAAAGTAATATGGCTAGAGCCCGGTGTCTACACCGCCATGGCTTCAAGTGCAGACTCTCAGTCAGGAATTGCTTTGATCGAAGTTTATCAACTTCCGTAATAATACGAATTAAACCATCCCAAAAGAGCGATACCACCATCTTATGCTTTCAATTCAGAGGCGGCACGCGTTACACTTCTCCGATGAAATTGAGTACCTGCTTTTTCCTTTTGATATTTCTAGCTCTCTTTCAACAGGGATGTGAACGCTTTCAAACGCTCAAAGAAGATACTGCCGAATGGAACTCGAGCCAACGATTTGTCGGACGACTCCAAGGCACGCCTTCAGAAAGGAAAAATGCGTATATCGTCCTATGGACCAAAAATTCAGATTCCTCATTAAAAATCCAAGATATCACTACATCAAAATCGGATGGTCGTTTTGCATTCCTCCTCAAAGAAGATATGGAATACTTCCTGGGTGCGTTCCAAGATTCCAACCAGAACACCCAACTCGATCAAGGTGAGTTATTCTGGTTCTACGGAAATACAACCCCAGTGCCCATTCCTACCCAATCGCAAACGGGAGCCATTTCCAGTGCCCTTAAGATTGAACAAAAAGAATACTTCCACGCATCAATTCTCGATGCCCTTCGTTTAGATAGAGGAACTCGCAGCCTAATCGAACTGTCTACAAACCAATCAATCGAAGTCATTCTCGGAGAAGTGACCAATTTAGACGACTCCAGGTTTGATGCGACGATTGCAGAACAAGGCCTATGGGAACCAAAACAATTTGTCAGAGACCATGGAATTGGCGTTTACTTCCTCCAGCCTTACACCCCTGCTAAGATCCCTCTTGTATTCGTCCACGGAGCCTCTGGGACCCCTCTAAACTGGAAATGGGTCATCCAACATATTGACACCGAAATTTATCAACCTTGGGTCTTTTACTACCCATCTGGTCTCAGGTTAGAAGAAAGTGCAGAAATTCTCTCAAAAATACTCAATGCCCTAAAAAGAGATCATAATCTTCAAGACCTCGGTGTAGTCGCCCACAGCATGGGAGGATTAGTGGCAAGAAGAGCCGTACAAATGATCATAGAGGAAAATGAAACGCCCTATATCTCTGGACTCGTCACGATATCTACACCTTGGAATGGACACGCTATGGCAAAACTCGGGGTCGATCACGCTCCCGAGGCGATCCCCTCTTGGTACGACATGGAACCTGAAAGCGACTTCATCCAAAACTCCTTCTCTTTGCCATTAGAAACGAAACACCTCCTCATTTACGGAGATAAATCTAAGCGATCAATTTTACTACCGAAGGAAAATGATGGATCTGTATCCGTAGAAAGCATGACCGACGATAGAGCCCTTCAAGCGGCAACAGAATCAATTTCCTTCTCCGAAGACCATATGAGCATCCTAAGATCAAAACAGGTATTGGAAGAACTAGAACGTTTCTTCTCAAATACTAAAGATTAGGCCGCCGCACAAAAAAGCCCTTTCACCGTAGGGCGAAAGGGCTGATAAAGTACTAATTCGAGAAAAAGCCTAAACAGGCAGGTAACTAATACCCATCAAGGAACGATCAACTGCACGAGCTGCACCACGACCTTCGTTAATCGCCCAAACGATCAAGCTTTGTCCGCGGCGAGCATCTCCCGCAGCAAATACGCCATCAACGTTGGTCGCGTATTTACCATATTCTGCTTTCGCATTGGAACGGCCATCCTTCTCAACTCCTAGTTGATCGAGAATACCACCGTCCGGACCTAAGAACCCCATCGCAAGCAACACAAGTTGAGCAGGGATAGCCTTCTCGCTTCCTGGAATTTCAACAGGAACAAACTGTCCCTTTTCGTTTTTATCCCACTTAATTTTAACGGTGTGAACGGCCTTCAGGTTACCATTCTCATCACCTTCAAACTTCTTCGTCATTACAAGGTAAGTACGCGGATCCTGCCCTTGTTTCGCAATGGCTTCCTCCTGTCCGTAATCTACCTTCAAAACACGAGGATACTGAGGCCATGGATTTGCAACAGCACGCAATTCGCTCGGCTGAGGCATGATTTCCAATTGACAGACACTCTTACACTCGTGACGGAGCGAAGTACCCACACAGTCAGTACCCGTATCTCCACCACCAATAACAACAACATCCTTATCCTTACCGGAAATGTAGTTCCCATCAGCATGCTTACTATCCAACAAACTCTTGGTATTTGCTCCCAAGAACTCCATCGCATAGTGAACCCCCTTTAATTCGCGTCCTTCAACTGGAAGATCTCTTGGAACAGTTGCTCCCGTGCAAATCACGACAGCATTGAAATCAGATTTCAACTGCTCGGCACTAACATCCTTACCAATTTCGCAACTTGTCACGAACTTGATTCCTTCTTCAGCAAGTAGATCAACACGACGTTGAACGACTTCCTTCTGAAGTTTCATATTAGGGATACCGTACATCAACAGGCCACCAATGCGGTCAGCACGTTCGTAGACAGTCACTTCGTGCCCAGCCTTGTTCAATTGTGCCGCACAAGCCAAACCAGAAGGACCAGAGCCGACGACAGCAACGGTCTTACCCGTACGCTTCTTCGGTGGCTCAGCCGTAACCCAGCCCATTTCAAAACCACGATCAATAATCGAGACTTCGTTGTGCTTGATTGTTACAGGTGGCTCGTGAATACCGAGAACACATGAACCTTCACAAGGTGCAGGACAAACGCGGCCCGTAAATTCTGGAAAATTGTTCGTCTTGTGGAGACGATCCAATGCTTCCTTCCAGCGTCCACGATAAACCAAATCATTCCACTCGGGAATCAAGTTGTTTACGGGACAACCTGCGATACCAGGCCCCTGTGCCGAATCACCTGCGTGACAAAACGGAATACCGCAGTCCATACAGCGTGATGCCTGAGCCTTAGTATCACCTTCAGCCATTTCGCAATGCACCTCGTCCCAGTCGCTCAAACGAGCGATAGGATCGCGATCTACCGGCAATGCTCTCTCAATATTTAAAAATCCTGTGGGGTTTCCCATATTTAAATCTCCTTAAATGGTTAGCGTTATTTACCGGCGAGTGCAGCCAGGTGCATATCGAAAGCCTCTACGGCTACATCATATTCATTGTCGAACTTATCGGTCGAGCGTGCCTCTGTCATATAGCTCAACATACGTTCGTAATCGACTGGCATAACCTGAACGAACTTGCCAATCGACGTATCCCAATCCGCAAGGATTTTTTCGGCCACGTCTGACTTCGTTTCGTTTTGGTGAGCTTCGATCAACCCCTTCAATTCGGCCACGTCTTCCGTTTTATCAACACTGAGAAGCTTAACCATCTCCATATTGCACTTCGAAGCAAAGTCCCCTGCTTCGTCGTAAACGTAAGCCACACCGCCAGACATTCCAGCTGCGAAGTTACGTCCTGTGTTACCGAGGATAACCGCACGTCCACCGGTCATGTACTCACAACCGTGATCACCGACTCCTTCCACAACCGCTGTTACACCAGAATTTCTCACGCAGAAACGTTCACCTGCCATTCCTCGAATAAAGGCATGACCAGCGGTAGCACCAAAGAATGCGACATTGCCAACGATAACATTTTCACTCGCCTTAAACGGTGCCGTAGCATCCGGATAGACAATCAAGTTTCCACCAGACAATCCTTTACCGAAATAATCGTTAGAATCTCCTTCGAGCTCGAATCGAACGCCTTTCGCCGTAAATGCTCCAAAGCTTTGTCCCGCAGACCCCTTGAATTTAACGTTGATCGTTCCCTCTGGAAGACCTTCGCCATTGTAGATCTTAGAAATTTCGTTCGAAAGCATCGCACCAACCGCACGGTCAGTATTGATTATTCCGTACTCCAAAGAAACCTTTTCTTGTCTCTCCAAGGCCGCACTCGCGTCCTTAATAAGCTCCCGGTCAACGATCTCGTGAATCAAGTGCTTCTGCTCGATAGTGCAAGAAAGGTCTGTCCCCTCTTCGCCACGCTCATTGAACAAGATTGGAGACAAGTCCAAGCCCTTATATTTCCAGTGATCGATATCCTTGCGGAATTCCAAACATTGGCTCTGACCAACCATTTCGGCGATCGAACGGAAACCAAGTTCAGCCATAATCTCACGAAGTCCTTCAGCCATAAACGTGAAGAAGTTAATAACGTGCTCAACCTTGCCACGATACTTCTTTCTCAAATCGCGGTTCTGAGTCGCGATCCCAACTGGACAAGTATTCAAGTGACACTTACGCATCATAATACAACCTTCAACAACAAGTGCCGACGTTGCCATGCCCCACTCTTCTGCACCGAGTAGAGTAGCGATTGCCAAATCTCTAGGAGTCTTGAGCTGACCGTCTGTCTGAACCGTGATACGGCTACGAAGCTTGTTTTTAACAAGAGTCTGGTGAGTTTCAGCCAAACCAAGTTCCCAAGGGAGACCGGCGTGCTTAATAGAACTCAACGGAGAGGCTCCTGTTCCGCCATCGTAACCAGCGATCAATACAACATCCGCATACCCCTTACAAACACCCGCTGCAATCGTTCCAACACCCGCTTCAGAAACAAGCTTAACATTGATACGTGCGTCACGATTGGCGTTCTTAAGATCGTAGATCAGCTGAGACAAATCCTCAATCGAGTAAATATCGTGGTGAGGTGGTGGTGAGATGAGACCAACACCTGGAGTCGATCCACGCGTCTTACCGATCCATGCATCAACCTTGTGACCTGGAAGCTGTCCACCTTCACCAGGCTTCGCTCCCTGCGCCATCTTGATCTGAAGCTCATCAGCGTTTGTCAGGTAGTAAGAAGTTACCCCAAAACGTCCGGAAGCAACCTGCTTAATACGAGACTTCATTGAGTCTCCATTTTCATCAGGAGTGAAACGGATTGGATCTTCTCCACCTTCACCGCTGTTGCTCTTGCCGCCAATACGATTCATGGCGATCGCCAATGTCGTATGAGCTTCCCAAGAGATTGATCCGAAGGACATCGCTCCGGTAGCGAAACGCTTGAAGATGTTCTCTACTGGCTCGACTTCTTCGATTGGAACACTCTTGCGACCAGTCTTGAACTTCATCAAACCACGCAAAGTAAATGCCTTGGTGCTTTGATCATCGATATTTCGAGCGTATTCACGGAATTGATCCCCGTTGTTCGTCGCTGCCGATTGCTGAAGCAATCGAATCGTAGTTGGGCTAAACAAGTGGCGTTCACCATCAAGTCTCCAAGAGTACTCGCCTCCTGAATGCAACTGCTCGTCAGTCAACAAATTGTCATCTGCAGGGAAACCATCGCGATGCTTAATAAGAGCTTCGTGTGCGATTTCATCCAAACCAAGACCTTCAATACGACTCACAGTGCCTGTAAAGTACTTCTCGATTACGCTGCTCTTAATCCCAAGTGCCTCGAAGATCTGAGCACCTTGATAAGACTGCAGTGTAGAAATTCCCATCTTAGAGAAAATCTTAAGCAATCCGCTATTTACGGCCTTCGTGTATTTATCAAAAACCTGCTCGTCGCTTAATGAAGGATCTACAACGCCTTGGTCACGCAATTCCTGTAACGTATCAATCGCCAAATATGGATTTGCTGCTGCAGCTCCATAACCGATTACGGTCGCGAAGTGATGCGTTTCACGAATATCACCGAATTCAACGATCAAATCCGCCTTGGCACGAAGTCCTTCACGAATCAAGTAGTGGTGAACCGCTGCAGTCGCGAGAACTGAAGGAATCGGTGCATGGTCCGTATCGATATGTCTATCGGAAAGAAGGATAATTGAGAACCCATCCACTACCGCATCTTTAGCATGACGGCAAATACGGCCCAAAGCACGCTCTAGAGCCCCTTCTTCTCCCGTCGCACGGAAGGTACAGTCAATGGTCTGCGTTTGGAAATGGTCGTGATCGATATGCTTGATCTTCAACAACGCCTCGTTCGAGAGAACGGGTTGCTGGATTTCGATCTTATGGCAATGGCGAGGCGTTTCCGCAAGAAGGTTCAACGACCCTCCTACATAACTGCGAAGCGACATGACCATCTCTTCACGAATAGGATCGATCGGAGGATTAGTAACCTGTGCGAAGAGCTGCTTGAAGTAGCTAGACAACTGTTGAGGTTGATCTGAAAGCACTGCCAATGGATTATCAGCACCCATAGAGCCGAGGGGCTCCTTACTGGTTCCAACCATCTGGGCGAGCACCTGAGACAGGTCTTCCTGGGTATAACCGAAAGCCTTCTGCTGCTTGATCAAGCCATGCTTGCTCTGCTGCGTCACTTTTCCTTCTGGAGTCGGAAGATTTTCGACTACGATCTTATTCTCTTCCAACCACTTTCCGTAAGGTTGCTTCGAGCAAATATCCGCCTTCACTTCGTCGTCTGAAACGATTCGTCCTTGTACAAGGTCAGCGATGAAAATCTTACCAGGCTGTAGACGTCCTTTTTTAACAACGCGGGCTGGATCGATCACCAAGCTTCCAGTCTCAGATCCCATAACAACGATATCATCGTCTGTTACCAAGTAACGAGAAGGGCGTAGACCGTTACGGTCCAACGTCGCACCGATTACATTACCGTCGGTAAATGAGATCGAAGCAGGACCATCCCAGGGCTCCATGATGCAAGAGTGATATTCATAGAAGGCTTTCTTCACCTCATCCATGCTCTCATGAGACTGCCATGCCTCAGGAATCACCATCATCATAACTTGCGCTAGAGGACGACCACTGAGCACCAAAAGCTCGATCACCATATCCAGATTCGAAGAATCCGACATCTCTCGATCACAAATTGGGTGGAGCATCTTGAGCTCCTCTGGAGTGAAATTGCTTGTCTGGAGCAACTCTTCACGAGCACGCATCCAGTTTACGTTACCACGAACGGTGTTAATCTCACCATTGTGTGAAAGGTAACGAAAAGGCTGTGCTAACCTCCATGCAGGGAATGTGTTAGTAGAGAAACGCGAGTGAAACATCGCCATCGCCGAAACAACCTTCTCATTCTGCAAATCCAAGAAATACTCGCGCACTTGAGCAGTCGTGAACTGCCCCTTATAAGTGATGGTGCGCGTTGACATCGAGATGATGTAGAAATCTGTCCCGATTTCCTCGACCTTCTCGCGAGCAGAGTGAATCGCAAAATTACGAGCGACATAGAGCTTACGTTCAAACTCCTGTGTGTCCATGCCCTCAGGCTTGCCAACGAATACTTGTTCGATCTGAGGCTCTGTATCTAGAGCAGCCTGCCCCAACGTAGAATTATCCTTGGGAACCAAACGATAACGAATAACCGTAAGACCAAGATCTTCTATGATTTCATTAAAGAGCTCACGACACGCATCGCGCTTCGCTTCATCAGATGGGAAAAAGACCATTCCCACTCCGTAATCGCCAAACGCTGGCAACGCGTAACCACGCTTTGTGCAATTATCTACAAAGAAGTCATGGGGGATTTGAATAAGCAATCCCGCGCCATCCCCACAGCATACATCAAAGCCAGTACCACCACGGTGCTCCATGTTCGTCAACATGGTCAATGCGTTCTCAATTATATCGTGCGACTTTTCCCCCTTCAAATGGGCAACGAAACCAATACCACAACTATCATGCTCAAAATCCGAGCGATAAAGCCCATCTGCCTTTTCAAGGTCACCTTTCATTAATTCTTCTTTTTGCATTAGTTTTTCTTATCTTAAATTGTCACAAATCACTGGCTAGTTGGTATTTAAAGAAAACCAAACACGAAATCCGGCCCTCACAACTATAACTTGATCTTATCCCGCCCACTCGCAGGGTTCGCGAGATCACTCCGGGAGGGAACCCGAAGTTTACGTAATAAGGAATCAGTGAATAAGTCATCTCACTCTTCCGTCAAGTTCGATGCGCATCGATCAATCACTTGAATTCATTTCTCAGAGGTTTTTTGTACGAAAAACTACTTAAAGCACCCCCAGATGAATTCAAAAAACTCCTATATTTCAATTTCGTAGTCTGTTTTTGAATTTTAAGAGAACCTACGTACCGCGACCCATTCACTTTCTCCAATTCTGCAAGAACTCACAATCCCTCTCAGAACACTCAAGCCGCCCCCAAATATTATTTAATAAACAGAACAATGATTCATCCGACACTCTTCATCCCCAAACCACTCATTTGCCATCCACGACTTCAAGCTTTGATTGCAATAGCATAGATCAACTCCGAGCCCCCAGTTTCCATTGGAGTTCTAAATCATAACTGTATTTGTACCTTACTCGTACCTCTACCAAGTAACAACGGAAGATCAACTATCGCAAAATACCTTCGCCCAAATTTCCATTTTAGCCCCAACATTGTCCCTATGATCTACCCCCCAATGAAGTCCAAGCGACCCACGACTCAAACTGCAGAGGAATCACATTGAAACCTCACTGATCGACTGAATCGGGTATCTGCATCTTCTTTCGAGCGATTCGAGCTGCTTCCCGAACAACAACACTCGCTCCATAAACACATATCCCCGCCGAAACGAAAAACCCCCAAGAGGGAAATTCGCCGTATACAAAAAATGCAATCGTTGCCGCAAAAACAAACTGGTGCAGATTGAAAACGGACACAACCTGCCCACTCAAAGTCTTTAAACTATAGTTCAGTATCGTGTGCCCAACGATAGTGGGTACTAAAGTGAGTACGATCATACGCCCCCAATCGCCTTGCCCACGAATAACCACATCGCCCAAAACAACCCACGACACCAAGAAACTCATAACACCCGCGATTGCATACAAAGGCACCACATACAACCATACACTCGGGTAGCTTGCGTATTTGCGCCCAAAGGCCAAATACATCGTAAAAGACAGCATCGAGAGAAAACATACAATATTCCCCTTCATATTCTCCCCTCCAGCAGACAAATCCATCCAGGACAAAAAGAACACTCCACAAACAGCAATTAAGGTCCCCGAAACCTCCTTCACAGTGATCCGTTCCTTGACCAATAAAAAGGCAAAAACAGGCATCGCTATCGGTGCTAGATTTATAATCAACGACGCATTAGCGACCGCCGTTAGACGTGCACCCCAAGCCCATGAGGCAAAATGAAGCCCCAAAAACAGCCCTGGCCAGAACAATCTCACGACGTCCCTAAAATTCATCAAATCGCGATGCTTCCGCCAATCACGAATAAAAAGCGGACTCAACACGATAGCTGCAAGTAAAAGTCGATAGGTCCCAACTAACAAGGGATGCGTTTCCATCGACTTCAAAACAATGACAGCCGTCGAACAACAAAAAACACCAAATATTAAAAAAAAATATTTCCCCATCGAATAACCCGCAATAGAATCAAACCATGCAGGATACACCAAGACATGCCACAAGTAAATTCAGGTAAAAGCCGAGCCCAAACACCATTATGAGCCTTCCCATCATCTCCAGAAAACGATTCTCCAGAAAAGAGTAAAACTACTCTACTCAGAAGGCACCCACTCGTCCAAAATAGCCGCAAGCTTCGAAACTGTTATAGGCTTCGAGAGATGGTCGTTCATACCTGACTCTAAACAAAGCATTCTGTCTTCAATCTGAGTACGAGCAGTCAACGCAACGATCGGAATATCCCGATACCCACAGGACTCATCACTCTGACGAATTCTCCGCGTCGCCTCCAAACCATCCATTTCCGGCATCTGCACATCCATCAAGATGAAATCATAAGGAATCGTATCCAAAGATTTTAATACTTCCAGCCCATTGGCAGCCACATCAGCATTCAATCCAATACGCTTCAAAAGCCGCTTCATTATAAACTGATTAATAGGACTATCCTCCGCCAGCAAAATCCTAAACGCTGCACCTTCAAAACGGTCTTTCAAATTCTGATCAAAAAACTCGTTTTCTGTCTCTTTAGGAGCCAGGGCCGAAACAACTCTCTCTCGCAAGTCAGATTCTCGGATCGGCGTTGTCAGATAAGTATGGATATCGTGATGCTCAAGCTGCTCATCTATACCGTAGTCACCCACTTTCGACAAAACAACAAGCCGCATACCAGAAAAGGACGGATCAGAACGAATCGTTTCAACGACTAAATGCCCTTCCTCGTCAAGTAAATCATGTTCGACAATTGCTAAGTCGAATCCCCCAGAAGATTGGGTCGCTTTCATCTTCTCCATCGTCTCAATCCCACTCGTAGCAAAAACTAATGACGATCCGAATCGAGACAACATTCCCTCCAGTTCATTCACACTCTCAGGCCCCGAGCTCGCCAACAAAATCTGTGCCGAACCAACTCGATCCATTTCCCCTTTGGAAAAAACAACTTCATCCTGACGCCCAAGTCGAACCGTAAACCAAAATTCAGACCCGTTGCGTTCAACACTCTCCATCCCCATGGCTCCCCCCATCAACTCAGCCAACTGCTTCGAAATAGCCAAACCTAAGCCCATCCCTCCATAGTTTCGAGTCGTCGACGCGTCTACCTGCGTGAACCCATCAAAGATAGTAGCCTGATCTTCCTCCGCGACACCAATCCCTGTATCTCGTACAATAAATTTAATAACACATTCTGCCTTATTAGAAGATTCCAATGAGGCAAAAATATAAATACCCCCATCGAATGTAAATTTAGTCGAATTGCTCTCTAGATTAGTCAAAATCTGACGCAAGCGCCCCTCATCTCCTCTAAAATGACTCGGAACATCAGCGTCCACCTTACACCGGACAGCCAACCCTCTCTCTCGAGACTGAACAATTAACTTGGATACATAATCATTCAACAAGTCACGCAAATCAAAATCTACACAATCCTGCTCCAAAGTACCGACACTCGCCTTAGAAAAGTCTAAAACATCATTAACAATAGTGAGCAACGAATCACCACAAGCCGCAATAGTCTCAGTGCACTCACGCTGCTCTCGGTCCAATGATCCTGAATCAAGGAGTAGCGATGCCATTCCAATCACTCCATTCAAAGGAGTACGGATCTCATGACTCATATTCGCAATAAATTCGCCCCTAACCTCGGTCGCGATTTTGGCTTTCCGTGCTAGCTCCACCAAAGCTTCATTCTTGCATATTTCGGTAGTCACTTCCCTATTCGTCCCAACGACTCGAATTGCATTCCCCAGGTCATCGTGCTGTACAACTGCCAAGATGCGCATGTGATGAACCGACCCATCTTTCCAAACGATTCTAAATGCTGAATCCAAATCCTTGCCTCTGGAAAACGCAGTACCAAAAGCAGCCTCTGTACGTGTTCTATCATTTTCATGAACACACGCAAACCAATCCTTAGAACGATTCCCGAATCCGACTTCCTCGATCCCATAGAGATCAAACATCCGTTCGTCCCACTCAATCGAATCCGACTCAAAATCCCATTCCCAAATGCCAATACCACCTGCCCTCACAGCCAGATCCAAGCGATTTTTCGCAAGTTCTAATGCCGACACATGTTCCGCCAAGCTTTCCCGACTTCTCTTCTGCTCATCGATATCCTGAAATGTACCATAAATGCGAACACAAGCCCCATCAACCATTTCGGATTTACCGATCGCCCGCACCCACACCTCGCGCCCCCGTTGAGTCACAATCCTAAGTTCGACATCCCACGAACATCCCTCGGACATCGATCGCCCTATTTTTTCAGAAATTCGATCTCTATCCTCACCCTCTTTATAAAACTCAATCGCCATATCGAGATCGGGTACGAAATCAGGTTCAACTTCATGAATATCCTTGGTTACTGAAGACCAAAAAAGAGTTCCCTCAACAAGGTCTACGTCCCAGGCACCGATTCGAGCTACCTCACTCATTTTCTTAAAGACCTCAGAACCACGCTCCAATTCCAACTCACGGTTTTTAAACGAGGTAATATCCGAACATAACAACACATACTGCCAAGCAGCACCCTTGTCATCCACAGTAGGCACAATGGTTAATTTAAACCACACGATGTCCCCATCTTTAGTTCTATTGCGAACTTCCCCTGTCCATGGATTCCCCTCTTGGATCTGGCTCCAAACATCACTCCAAAACGTATCCGAATGGTACCCCGACGAAAAAATACGAAGATCCTGACCAATCAATTCTAAACGAGAATAACCCATTAAGCCACAAAACCTCTCGTTGGCATCAATAATCAAACCATCCAAATCAGTAACTGACACAATAGTATGGGCATCGAGTACAGAGAGCACACCGCGGTGACCCCATTGATTATCAGGAGAGTCAATTCTCAATTCATTGGACATAGTTATACAAGAGACAGTTAGGAATCAATACGAAGCCAAACAAGTCACCTCATACTGATAAAAACGTAATTACAATTACTCAGGGTATTTATCGAACAACACAATAAGTAAAACAATCTTTTACGAGGAAAACCCAATGAGAATAATACCCTTTTAGAAATTATACATCCCTAAAAGTAATCACTTTAACTCAGAAGGCAGACCAATTGCTTTCCACACCCACAATCACTCCATTTACACATAAAACCAGAACGCCTAAATACTATTTTTTCTTTTTGCTAGGCGAAACTCATTCTTTGCGCTATCCCTCCGACCTCAAAAAATTGACACCTTCTGATCGGTGTCGGCTATGCCCGGGAATTAAATGCATTTTAATCACGACGCTTAGCACTTCGCTAATAGACCTAACACGGTCAAACAACGTCGCTTGATCCGAACTGCCTAACAAATGCAGTAACGACGCACCAACAACGCATAAATTATGTCATTCTCCGAACTCGGACTCCGCTCCGAACTAGTAAACGCTGTAGCCGCTAAAGGCTACGAAACACCCTCTCCTATCCAGGCGAGAGCTATCCCCGCCATCCTAGAAGGACGCGACGTCCTAGGAGGAGCTCAAACCGGCACGGGAAAGACCGCCGCTTTCGGCCTCCCTCTTCTACAGACACTTGCCGCATCGGAGTTTAAGACCAAGCGCCCCCGTGCCCTTGTCCTCACACCAACGCGTGAACTTGCAGCTCAAGTTCACGAAAGCCTGCAAGACTACGGAAAAGGCCTCAACATGCGTTCCATCGTGATCTTTGGCGGAGTCGGCTTTAATCCACAGATCACCGCCTGCCGTCGCGGTCTCGACATCATCGTCGCCACTCCAGGTCGTTTACTCGATTTGATCAATAGAGGAGAAGTACACCTCTCTGCTATCGAAATCCTCGTATTGGATGAAGCGGATCGAATGCTCGATATGGGCTTCATCAACGACATCAAAAAAATCCTAAAAACCGTTCCCGACAAACGACAAAATCTCTTTTTCTCGGCAACCTATTCTAAAGACGTCAAACGCCTCGCAGACTCGATACTCAACAATCCCGTCGAAGTAGAAGTCGCTGCTCGAAACGCTACAGCAGATCGCGTTGAACAAGAAGCCTACGAAGTCGGCCAAAAATCCAAACGGGCAGCTCTCTCGCAAATGATCACTGGGGGCGACTGGACACAAGTTCTCGTATTCACTCGCACCAAACACGGAGCAAACCGCCTCGCAACCCAACTCGAATCCGACGGCATAACTGCTATGGCGATTCACGGCAACAAAAGCCAGTCCGCACGCGAACGTGCTCTAAAATCATTCAAAGCCAACCGTATTCGCGTTCTCGTTGCAACCGACATCGCTGCCCGAGGCCTCGATATAGCGTCACTCCCTTATGTCGTAAACTACGAGCTCCCTAACGTACCCGAAGATTATGTACACCGCATTGGTCGTACGGGTCGTGCCGGTAAAGCCGGAATGGCTATCTCGCTCGTTGGCGAAGCGGAAGAAGAATACCTTTGGGCAATCGAGGGTGTCCTCAAAAAAGAGATCCCTCTCTACTCAATTAATAATGACGGCGAAAAAGTCGAAATTGACCGCTCCACACGCCCCGTTCGCAGAGGTGCTGGAAGAAAAGGTCCTCAAGCACGCCACAACAGCGGCGGGGGCGGGAATCGCAGTAATAAAGCCCCTAGAGGCGGAAACCGCCAACCACGCCGCCAAGGCTCGCGCCCTAGAGGCGAAGGAGGAGGTTCCGGTGAAGCCCGCTCACCACGTCCGTCTTCAACAGTGAGCCCCCTATCAACGGGCTCATCAAACGAACGCCCCAAGCGCCGCAACCGCTAGAAAACGGTACATAAAGAGTTTAACAAAACCCAAAGCAGCTAGAGTCATTTCTAGCTGCTTTTTCATGCTCACATCCCCAACCTCAAATAAAAAAGGGGTCGCCGCTTCAAAATCCGACACTTCAGAAAGTCTCACCACATAAACAAACAAGTCACCACCCGCCCGCATTTCAGCCCTCGCTGAAGCAGGGCTAAACTCGCTTCAACCCAAAAAAAATCCCGCCTCGCAAAAGCGAAACGGGATTATCAAAAAAGTGTGTGTGTGTGTGTGTGCTAGAAGCGTTGCTTAGAAGCCGTCGCGATATCCGCCACCACCACGGTTGCTGCCGCGACCACCCCCGCCACCGCCGCCGCGATTTCC
>CAWVWU010000075.1:0-16540 GCA_963933925.1 uncultured Puniceicoccaceae bacterium | reverse complement strand
CTGCCGTACAATTCGTGTAAGCGATATAGCCGCGCTTCGCAGCCTCCATCACATAACCACCACCCCAGAGGTAGTGAAATGCATTGTCCACGGAGACCTGACCAATGCCGTACTTGTCGGCGAGTTCGATCGCTCTATCAATCGCTTCATATGCGGTCGCTTGGCCTAGTTTTTTGTTAGCATTCCACGTTTCGCTGGCTGCAAAACGAGAATCAATCTTCTCGATATCAGCACCCGGCGTGCAACCATCAGCAGCACTCCCAAAGAGGTGATCAAGATGCAGAGCCTTTATCGCATTGTGAGTACGAATACCGTGATGCGATGCGAGGTCGGAGAACCGAGCAGCTTGTGCAGCTTCGTCAGCAGTGTACCCCCGGTGTTGATACGCTTTATTAACGAGGTCGTTATGCTGTTGAGTGGGGACTATATAGAACTTTTCTGACATTTATATTTAAAGTTTCAATGTTTGGATTGGGGAACGAGGAGCTACTTGATTAAAGCCGCGGGAGGGGCGACGTCGTTCACCTGGGCAAGTGCTTTTTCACCTTTGAGCAAGTTGACGAGATTCTGGGTCGCCATGCCAGCTTGACGCTGTACACTTTCGAACGTTCGAGATCCCACGTGAGGCGTGATGATGCAGTTCTTGGCACCGAGAAGGGGATGATTTGGAGCAGGCGGTTCCTGTTCGAGTACGTCAGCTCCATACCCACCCAGTTTGCCACTTTCGAGGGCAGCCGCGATATCAACCGTTTTAGTCAACTCGCCACGACCACAGTTAATGAGTATCGCCCCATCCTTCATATTTCCAATGGTCTGCTCGCGAATCATGTCGTGCGTTTCGGCAGTGAGGTTCGTGTGAAGAGAAACCATATCGCTGGCACGCAAAAGCTGGGTAATACCGTCTGCTCGTTCGATGTTATGTTCTTTCGCAAATTCTTCCGGCCAGTAGAGATCATATCCGACGCACTTCATTCCAAAGGC
Organism: uncultured Puniceicoccaceae bacterium; assembly: GCA_963933925.1. Classification (GTDB taxonomy): domain Bacteria; phylum Verrucomicrobiota; class Verrucomicrobiia; order Opitutales; family Opitutaceae; genus JAKYXN01. Next base: position 15,559 of record CAWVWU010000075.1, on the reverse strand, counting down.
ATTCGCACGGATAGCAACTTCGCGGCCGATACGACCGAGACCGATGATACCGATGGTCTTGCCCATGATTTCATGACCGGTCATCCGCTTCCAACCTCCGGCTGCCGTAGCGTTGGCTTGCTCCATAAGGTTCTTATTCAACGCGAGGAGAAGCATAAAGACATGCTCAGCGACCGTCGTATGGTTTACACCTGGGCAGAAGCTAACCGGAATATTCTTCTCCGTCGCAAACTTAACATCAATCTTATCGACACCAATTCCATACTTGGCGATTACCTTGAGCTTCGGTAACGACTTTTCAATGACCGCTTGAGTAATCTCGTCATCACCACAAAGAAACGCATCAAAATCACCCGCAATTTCGAGCATGCGTGCTTCAGAAAGCGGGCCGCGCTCACGAACGATTTCAGCTCCAGTACTATCGAGGAGGGCGTGATGACCGCCTGGGCAATCTTGATAAGAGGTAGTAGTGAGTAGAATCTTCATATTATTATTGGCTTGGATATTTAAATTAAACGCCTGGGAACTGGAAATAGTTTTGAGCGTTCTTAAAGCAGATCCCTTCGACCAGTTGATCGAGGAGCTGCGAATCATCAGGAATCAATCCCGCTTCCACATCTTGGCCGATCACTCCACAGAGGAGACGACGGAAATATTCATGACGCGGGAAACTAAGGAAACTGCGGGAATCAGTTAGCATACCGACGAACTTCGAGAACAAACCGACACTGGAGAGCACTTCGATTTGTGTACGCATGCCATCAAGCGTATCCACATGCCACCATCCGGAGCCCAACTGCATCTTCCCAGCGGTAACGCCGTCTTGATAGCTCGCCATCAGCGTTGCAAGCGGATAGAGATAAGTCGGATTAACATGATAGAAGATACATTTCGGAAGTTCCCCAGCAAGTGCGACACTATCGAGGAATCCTGCAAGCTTTCGGATCACGGGCTCATCGAGCATCGCATCATACCCCGTATCTGGGCCCAACTGCTTAAACATCGGGCTATTCGTATTTCGGATCGGCCCGAGATGAAACTGCATCGTCCAGCCACGAGATGCATTCCAATGAGCAACCGCCTGCAAGATGAACGTCATCCATTGTTCAGTCTCGACTCCATTAAGTCCTTCACAAGATCTTAGCTTAACAAAGATCGCTTCGGCATCACTGCATTCGATAAAAGGGCATGCTTCCAGACCATGGTCCGTCAAACGGCAGCCGTTCTCGTGAAAGAAGTCATGTCGCTCCTTCAGAGCAGCCACGAAGTCCTCAGCCGTATCAATTGATTTACCACAAACAGCAGCCAATCGATCAGCCCAGACATTCCATGCATTCACATCAACTGTGGCCATGGCCTTATCCGGTCGGAACGTGGGAAACATCTTCGTAATATGTCCGCTCGAATTGAACGCAATATGATGCTCAAGCGTATCAACGGGATCATCAGTCGTACCCACCGCCCGGATATCGAAATCCTTACAAATACTCTGAGTGGTGAAGCTGTCTTCCCCTATCTTCGCATTCGCGATTTCCCAGATATCATCCGCGGTCTTTGGGCTAAGGACCAAGTCCGTTTTAAAATAACGCTTCAACTCGAGATGAGTCCAGTGGTGCAACGGATTACGAATCGTCTGCGGAACTGTGCGTGCCCACGCATCGAATTTTTCCTTAGGAGAACTACTCTTACCTGTGATCAAGTCCTCGGACTCTCCCGCAGCACGCATCGCACGCCACTTGTAGTGATCGCCGCCAAGCCACATGTCGGAAAGATTTGAAAACCCGACATTGCCCGCCAACTCCGAAGGAATCAAGTGACAGTGATAATCCATGATCGGCTGATTAGCCGCGACTTCATGGAAGAGGCGCTGAGCCGTCTTACTACTAAGGAGGAAATTATCGTTGAGGTAGCTCATTCCAGATTGGATTCCGCTTCTAGATCGTCATGGACGCATAGCCGCCATCGACGACAAGCTCAGCCCCGTTCATGAAACTGCTCGCATCGGATGCCAACAGGAGAGTGGCACCTATCAGTTCACTGGCTTCACCAAATCGATTAGCCGGAGTGTGCCCCATGATCGAAGCGATACGTTCAGGATTCAAAATCTTTTTATTCTGCTCCGCAGGAAAGAAGCCAGGCACGATGGTATTGACCCGCACCTTTTTCTCAGCCCATTCACGGGCAAGATTCTTAGAGAGATTATGCACCGCAGCCTTGGTCGCTGAATATGTAAAGACGCGAGAAAGCGGGATAAGGCCACTCATCGATCCGATATTGATAATGCTGCCCCCTTCGCCTCGATCGACAAGATACCTACCGAAGATCTGCGACGCAAAAAGCACGGCCTTCAAGTTCGTATTCAAAATGTTGTCGAACTCATCCTCTTCTATATCGAAAATCGGAGTCGGCGAATTCACCCCAGCTCCGTTTACGAGTATATCGATTTTACCAGATTTCTTCAGTACATTCTCGAGCAACTCTTGAATCGAAGCCTTGGAATTAACGTCTACTTTTTCGAAATAAGCTTTGCCGCCAGCGGCTTCAATCTTAGCAAGCCGTACCGCCGCTTTTTCTTCACTACGCCCGACGAGCACTGTTTCCGCTCCCGCAGCTGCAAGACCCTCGGCCATTGCTCCGCAAAGCTCACCAGTACCGCCAATAACAACGGCTACTTTTTTTTCTAAACTAAAGACTGAACTGAGATAATTTGATGGAGTCATATTATAAGTATCGAAGGGATTATGCTTGAGCGGCTTTTGCCAACGCTTCCTTAACTTGAGCAGTGATTGCTCCCCAATCTTTAGATGCGATTTGCGCCTTTGTGGCCAACCATGAACCGCCGATCGCAAACACTTCCGGAATGGAGAGATATTCGTTCATGTTATCCAAAGAAACGCCACCGGTCGGGCAGAATTTTACGCCGAGATTCGCATAAGGAGCAGCCATTGCTTTAAGAAGCTTTGGACCACCCGCCGCACCAGCAGGAAAAAACTTAAGATGCTCACAACCGGCCTTGATTGCCGCTTGGATATCAGACGGTGTCATGATGCCCGGAATGAACGGGATCGAGCGCTCCTTGAAGTAGGCGATCGTTTCCGGATCCGTACCCGGTGCGAGGCCGAACTTACTACCGGAATCAATCGCGATTTTCGCCTGTTCTGGAGTTACTACCGTGCCAGCTCCAACCAGCATATCTGGAAACGCGTTAGCGATTGCTTCGATGGCACCCGCGGCCGCAGCAGTGCGAAAAGTGACCTCGATAATATTGAGGCCGCCTTCGAGGAGTGCGCTTGCGAGCGGCTTGGCATCTGCGACATCATCGATAACGATAACGGGAATGACCGGAAATTGATCTAAAGCTGACATGGTAATATATGATTGATTTCTAATTCTAAGAACAAACGATTTAGCGATCTACGCGAGCGCCACCGCCAGCTTTGACCTTCTTAACTTCTTTGAGTGACGCCATTGTAGTGTCGCCCGGAGTCGTCATCGCGAGTGCTCCGTGAACACAGCCATAGTCGACTGCTTCCTGAGGATCGTTCTCGGTCAAGAAACCGTAGATCAAGCCCGATGCGAAACTGTCGCCACCGCCAACGCGGTCGAGAATTTCGAGGCCTGGAAATTTGATGGATTCATAGAATTCACCATCGTGCCATGCCATTGCCGCCCAATCATTTACAGTCGCAGTCTTAACCGCTCTGAGTGTCGTAGCAGTTGCCTTGAAATTCGGGAATTCCTTGGTCGCAGTTGCAATCATCTTCTTGAAAGCTTCGACCGGAATGTGAGAGATATTCTCGTCCACACCTTCAACCTCGAAACCGAGGCAAGCTGTGAAGTCTTCCTCATTGCCGATCATAACGTCGACATATTTAGCGATCTCGCGATTCACTTCCTGACACTTAGCGAGCCCACCGAAATCCTTCCAAAGTGATGGACGGTAGTTCAAGTCGTAACTAACGATCGTACCATGCTTCTTAGCACACTTCACAGCTTCAAGCACTACATCAGGAGTAGTCCCACTAAGAGCTGCGTAGATACCACCGGTGTGAAACCACTGAACGCCACGCTTACCAAAAATGTCTTCCCAGTCGATATCGCCGACCTTGAGTTGGCTCGCTGCAGTATTACCGCGGTCTGGGCAACCCACCGCTCCACGAATACCAAAGCCGCGCTCAGTAAAGTTAAGACCGTTGCGGACAGTGCGACCGATGCCGTCATACTCAACCCACTTGATCAAATCCGTATCAACACCACCCTGAAGGATGAAATCCTCAACAAGACGACCGACTGGATTATCCGCAAATGCTGTAACAACCGCAGTCTTCAGACCGAAACAACGACGTAGCCCACGAGCCACGTTATATTCGCCGCCGCCTTCCCAAGCAGTAAATTGACGTGCCGTATGAGCACGGCCTTCACCGGGATCAAGACGCAACATAACCTCGCCGAGAGAGATGCATGCATATTCACAGGATTCAGATGATTTGATATCGATAGCCATAAAATAATAAGGTTCAGATGGGATTATAAAAAAAACTCAAAGCTGCCAGACATAGCTGCTTGGGGGAGCCCACAATAGAGACAATTCTTAATAATTATAAATGCATAATTACATAATATTTTGCAAAACTAAGCAAAACGATGCATGTATTGATCATTCTCGGTAGCTACGACCAGCAGACGCTCGAAATAATCTCACAATACGGGCGTCAACAGAAACGCACCTTCACGTAAGTACCTTAAAGAATTTACAGAGCATTGGCAGGGATTTGACACTCCTCACACATTAACAATACCCCTAAGAAAGAAACCTAGCTCTCACTCATCCGATAAAGCACACTCCCTCTCAAGAAACCAGACCTCCCTAAATAGAGAACAGAGGAACGACTACCCTCAATACGATACGAGCACTCCAAACCCGAGCACGCTCAACACCCCTCTCCGCCCAACACGAAGACATTCATAAATCGAGCTGAGGATTTAATCAGCTCTTGGCCTCACAACTCTGCTCCACCTTGCGCCTAACCCTCGCCGCAATACGAGACGCCTCTACCACCTGGCGACGATGAGTCCCCCGTGCAATGAGCTCACCCTCATCCCATGCACGAAGACTAAACAAAACGAGTCCCTTGTCTGACGATAACACCTTCGCCTCGCATCTCACACGCTGCCCCACCGGGGTCGGAGCGATATGGTCAAGATTAACATTCTACCCCTACCGTCCTCTCATGAGGCTCTAGAACCTCCTTCATGGCCTCAATCGCCGCATGCTCTAAAAACCAGATCAACCAAGGAGTACTCAACACCGCCGGCATCACCTCATCTGCAAAATCGATCAAATGCTCCGCCGTCACCACAAACGACAACTCCCCCAAAGTCCCTGTTTTTATAAAACTCTTCATAACTCATCCCACAACGAACGCTACACAACTTAAAGATTAAACCCGGCCCCTTATAAGCCCAACAAAAGTCTCCACAAATAATTCGCATTTATTCGCGGTAAAAAGCTCTCCCCATACGATCACATCACTTACTCCGAATAATCTAAGCCGTATTCCTATCATAATAACACGCACGACTCATCGTAAAAATATACTGCGACGAATAATCAATCCCCCTCTTAACAAACCCCAGACCAGCAGCAACGTTCTGACTTCTCTCGTTCCCTGTCATCGCTCGGATCTCAATCGTATCAATTTTATAAGACTCAAACAACACCTTGATCAACTGCTCGCACGAAAGAGTGACCACACCCTTTCCCTCTGACTCAATCCTCAACCAATACCCAATTTCAGCGACCCTCTTTTTTTCATCAATCCGGTGAGCACCGACAACTCCCGAAACTTCACCTTCATCAAGAATTACAAAATGGACAGACTCGCCCCGTTCCCTCTCCTCAGTAACTCGAGAAACAAATTCCTCTACATCCCTCAAAGTCGTCGTCTTATCGACCCACGGAAGCCAAGGCCTCAACCGCTCACGCCCCGCCTCAACTAAGGCGAACAAAGATTCAGCATCTTCTTTGGATACAAGTCGTATAATCGTTTTCATCTTCAGCCACCCGTTTCGTCAGGTTTCCCTCACCCTGAGGATCCCCATCGAAATTGCGAGTACTTCCACCTCATCGCCTTCCTCCAGTTTAGGCCCTTCTGAAATCGCTTCGTAGTATCTATCCCTCAACCTGATTCGCCCCGAAGGAACCATCGGCGTAACCGCGACACCTCTACACCCGATCAATAACCGAAGGTCCTCTTTAACCGTCGCCTCCCTCTCCTTAGGAAGTTCCAGATTATTTTGATCGACGATCTGAATTAAAACCCAAAACGGCCAAAGCAACATCCCCAAACCAAGACCAATCGGCCCACCACCCATATCAAAGAACTCGATCGCCTTAACTGAATGAGGACTCTTTCCCTTGCGAAAAGCCAGTACCACACAGACCACAAGACCAACCACCAAGTATACTCCAAATACAACTGCTAGTTCCTTCATCTCATCAATATCCGAGCCCATTCGACACTATAAAAAGCTCACCTTCCCCCATCTAAAGATCACCTAACTCAAAATGCCATACGCGAGGAGTATTCCAATCCAAAACACGCCACCGACAACGGCAGTAACCCGATCTGATACATAGAACCCTCCTCCTCCCACAAAGTCATAAACATAGCCAGGAATCCGGCGCTTACTTTTCCTTTTCGGAGCAACAGCCAACCGACCAAGGGTGAAGACCTTAATCAACACCCACCCAGATGCGTAGCAAAACGAATAGGCCACCACCTCAAAAAAGACCCAAGCTATGATGCCCACTACATCCTCCATCTCATATAACTACTAAGAAACAATTTAAAACGCCAACCTACAGCATTCATACTACTTATTCGTCTCGCCCTTTATCACGATCACAAGCCCACGAGTCAACCGGTCGCCCACAGAAAAAGGATCCTTCGACTCATAAGAAGGGTCCCTAAGAATATCATAAATTTCAGAAACCTCGCCCGATTCAATAACTCTCATAAACACAGCAATTCCACTCCGCTCTGATTTCGTAAGTTTCCTAGTTTTACTCAGGTCGATTTCCTTTTCCTGAGCCAAAACGAGGCCTCCTCCCAACGCTTCCGAATAAGCGATCAATCGCTCCTCAATAGAAGTCGGATCCTCTCTGCTGTATCCCCAAAAGATCCAAGGGAGTATATCCTTATTAAAATGATTAATAGGATCCCCTTCGGGGTGAGCATAGTTATACGACCCGTCATTAATTCCATCACGAACCATATTCCCCTCTCCATCAAATACCGCTTCAGTATGGCCATCTTTGTGCACATACACGACATTATCCACCGCTCCTCGAAGCTGATGAATCCTCGTCTCTGACGTATTCGACAACCAATGGTAGATCAAAGCAGCCTCCTCCTTGTTGCTCTTCCTTATTTCAGCCGCAATCGACTTTGACTCAGTCAAAACAGTACCCGGTTCCCGAGCAAAGAGAACGCACGGAAGAAAGACAAAGAGAACAAGTAGGATAGACTTCATTACGTCACACTAGAAACGAGAAACCCAAGCACATCGAATCTTCGATTGAGGTCAAATCCAATAACTGATCACAGCCAGTCGCGATATACATCCACCATGACCATTCATTCGGCTTATTATACCATATAAAGAGCAAAAATTGACTTCGCCTCACCGTATTCACAGCTACACTCTACAACCTTACATTCGCTCCATCACACCCAAACAACCCATCGCCTGCAGTCGATGAAGCCTCTGGCGATCACCAAAACAATTCCACGTATACAACAAGCCTATTTACAATCTCCTCAATTTACCTTTTCGTACATCACAAGTTTATTTTACGTATGGAACACAATCCAAACGTCATACTCTACTCCATTGCATTCATAAATCATGATCAAAGTTACAGCCACACTCTGCCTCCTCCTGTCATTTATTTCGGTTGGCCTCGCCAACGAAAAAATCAAGGTCATGCTCCTAACGGGCCAGTCCAACAAATACCACAGCTGGCAAGGCAATAGCGAAATCATCCTGCACCACCTAGACGCCGCTGGAATCTTTGAAGTCGATACAGTTACCGCTCCTTCAGGCGGAGAAGACTTTAGCGGATTTGCTCCAAAATGGAGTGACTACCAGACGGTCGTTCTCGACTACGATGGAGAAGAGTGGCCAGAAGCAACCAAACAATCATTCGTTGAGTACATTAAAAACGGAGGAGGCCTCGTATGCATGCACGGGACCAATAACTCATTCGCCTACTGGCCAGAGTTTCTAGAAATGACAGGTCTCGGCGGCTGGGGCGGAGCAGGTCTCTACGACCCCAAGCTGACCACCCCCGCCGGTAGCCGCAACGAAACATGGGGACCCAGAGTCCACTGGGTCGGGTGCCAGGCTCACTACGACCACGAAGCCAAGGGGGGAGCGTACCACCCAGCTCGACACGACTTCATCATGACGGTTCGCGATTTTGAACACCCAATCACCAAAGACCTTCCCGAAATGTGGCTACAAGGCCATGACGAGGCCTACACGAGATTAAGAGGGCCCGCAAAAAACATGACCATCCTCGCAACCGCTTTCGCCAACCCTAAGGTTCGTAACGCCTCCCCTACCAATGAACCAATTCTCTTTACCATCGCATACGGAAAAGGACGCATATTCCAAAACACCCTCGGCCACATCGGTGCCAGACAAGATGCCAATGTTCCTTCCGTAAACAACGTAGGATTCATCACCACCCTTCAACGTGGAGTCGAATGGACAGCCACGGGCGAGGTTACCATTCCAGTACCCGACGATTTCCCAAATGCCTACCAAACGAGCATCCACCCTGGTCCAACCGAAGGATGGACCAACCTCATCGACCCAGAACTCAGCCAATGGGAAACCTTCATAGGCGTCCCGCACGCAACCGTGAAAGGCCTCCCCGAAGGCACTCCACAAAGCGACAATGTAACAAAAGGGGAACCCCTCGGACTTGGAAACGACCCAAAGAATGTCTTCTCCACCATTCAAGAAGACGGAGAAACGCTTCTCTACATTACCGGTGAAATCTACGGAGGCCTCACTTCTAAAAACGAATACGAAAACTTTCATCTCCAAACCAAAATGCGCTGGGGAGACAAAAAATGGGAGCCACGCCTCGACGCCAAACGCGATAGCGGCATCCTCTACCACTGCCACGACGAACACGGTAATTTCTGGAACGTATGGAAACGCTCTCTCGAGTTCCAAGTTCAGGAATCCGACCTCGGCGACTTCATCGCCCTTGCAGGTCCCAAAGTGCAGGCTCCCATACGCATGGACGGGGAGCGTAAAGTTTACGACCTTACCCAAAAATTCGAAGAACAAAAAGGGTACCTTCACGCAAACATCGAACCCGATGCCCCCCACGGCGAATGGAACATCCTGGATATTTATGTCGTAGGCGATTCCGCGATACACGTCGTCAACGGTAAGATCGTCATGTCAATCAAGGGAGCGATCGACAAAGAAGGCAACCCCCTCACCCGAGGACAACTTCAGATCCAGTCCGAAGCCGCAGAACTTTACTACAAAGACCTCAAGATTCGCCCACTCGAATCTTTCCCCGAAATCCTAAAGCAAAAAGCAAAACTCTAATTCAGCAAGCCGTCGTCGCCCGCAACCTGGCGGGCGACAAAAGGCCCAAAACTCCGCAAGGAACATTCGTCACACCCGAATCTCCTTCGCCACAATGAGAGCCTACTAAGGCTCTTTTTTTGGGACTATTCCCCCGCTATACCCATCACGTCCGTCTCTTCACAACCCAATGGTAGCGGCACATCGTCCCCGATGGCCACATGCCCGTCGTCACGATGGACATAACAATCGCCCTACTTCTTTACTGCCTTCAATCGGAAGAAAACCTTCGGTTGATCAACTGACGCCACCAAACGAACACGGGAACGATCTAAGGACTCGTTGACTCCAAGATATCGACGACTCTCAGTAAGCCCTTCTTCCGACCAGGCACCCATATCACTCGAATACTGCACCGCTAGGTCAAAGAGTTCTGTCGCCTCAACAGACTCAGTAAAATCGTAGTTGTAATATAACACACCGCCTTCACTCACAAGACTCGCCTCTGGAAGACTTGTAAACTGCTTGGGACTAGTCCCGATCGAAAATTCCACCGCAGCCGGCAATCCATCCCTATCGTCATCAGAGTCGGGATCGATACTCGTATTACTTGTGCCATTCGCACTCTCCCACTCATCCGGGAGACCATCACTATCCAAATCGCCATCAGACTCACCCTCACGACGAGATTGTGGATAGGCATCAAGAGCAGTACCGTTGCCACTCTTAGCTGTTACAAGATTTGCGTATGAATACTTTGCTCTATCCCAAAGAAAAATGCGATCTACTCCATGACCTTTCGAGCGAACAGACATTTCAAAATAGTAGGTCCTACCTGCCTCCAATTCCCAAGAAAGCGAGTGAGGGTCATTGTCCCTATTTGAGGCATCATAACTCCAACTACCAACGCGGTTCATATACACCTTAAACCAATCCCCACCCTTCTTCACATTCTGATTTGAAACGGGATAAATAAACTGTTTCGAGGAATCAAGCATACGACCGAAACTATCATTAAAATCAGTATGAGATGTTCCCTCGGTAATTCGACTCTTCCAAGCGAGCTGATAACGCCCCGAATTCGCGACTACGATTGGGTAAGTAAGCGTGCCTCTTCCACCACTATTATAGTGATTCGATTTTCCAACAAGATAGCCCGTTCCCCTATATCCTGCGATACTCGTCTCAAGACTCCAGTAAGTCGTGTTATGAGGGACTGACTCCGCTTCCATAACAATGATGCCGTTTTCCTCATAGTAAACCGCATCGGCATTAGGTTCAATGAGCTGACCATAAACAGCCAGATTCATTAGGCCGCAAATCGCCATCGAAAGGATTAAAACAACTTGGACAGGGTATTTTGACCTCATAAACATTATGCACTCTAAGAATGGGTTATTGGATATATGCGTTCTAAGAATAAATCTTCAGAACATGACGGGATCACAAGACATGGCAGACGAACCCCTTATCCAAAAGCGTACAGAAACGTATTCTCATGCACTTATGCGGCCATAGAGTTCGAACACAGCCACACAGAATTCCAAAATCGCCCACACATCGGAGAATCACATAACACCATCGCTGTCGGCGTCTCACCGATCGATGGCACGGTCCATCTCCTCTACGACATGCACTCCTACTCGGCGAAACGCCCGCAAACGGCAGTCTCGCCAACGACTACTTCCGATACCAAGTTTCCAAAAAAGATTTCGCAAACGTACCCGACGCAGATTTCACCCTCGACGTATTCAAATCCAAAGAGAAAGACTCAATCCGCATTTCAAAAGGAACCGATTGGACAGTAACCGAAAACGACGCGATCCACTTTGTCGCCACAGTCAAAAACAACGGGACCTCTAAAAACGTACACGCCTTCAAAAAAGCGAACGACACCGACTTTTCGATCACCACAGAATTCCCCGGTGGTGATCTCCACTCCATCGGAAAAACCGTCTATCTCATTGGACTAGAACAAGGACGCCCCTTCATCTATTCCACGCCAGAAGGAACCAACGACTGGACGCTTCTCTACAAAGCAAACAAAGGAAAACGCTTCCGCCACGGAAACATCCACATCGCAGACGGAAAGCTTTATTACTTCCTCATGGAGCAAAAGACCGGAAGTGCTCAGCCGATCCACCTTCAAGTGATCGACATTCCGGGAATCACCAATACAACGGCACACTAGATTTACCATAAGGGATCTTTGATTTGTCGGCCAACATCCTGCCGGTAACCCCGAATTCCCTTCAACCAATTCATTCAGACACTAAAAAGCCCGCCCAAGATAATCTCGGTGCGGGCTTATACGATAGAAGGAGCTACCCCTAACTCCTATGTCTCTATCAATATCTTAGTTACCCTAAATGATATAATGAAAAGTCTAAAAAAGAAACCTCAGCTTAGTAGCTGCGGCCCTTAGCTTCGAGAGCGGCCAGTGTGCCGAGTGCTCCGATGATCAACAATCCCGCAACCATTACTCCAGTTAAAGGGAGGACTACTGCGAGTCCGATAACGGCTGCTCCGGCGATTGTTGCTTCTATGATTTGTGTCGTATTCATCTTTGTTTCCTTCGTTGAAACCAATATACGACAATTCTCCCATAAACGGAAATACTTATAATCTCTATAAATTATAGTCACAGCCTATGGATTAATAGAATTCCACGGACACAACCCCCAATTCGACTACGAATCGTCCCCGTTTCAACTAGGACACTCACCCATAACCTTGCTTTATAAGCGGCTCGAACCATTACTAGGCCGTGTTCGTAATTAATAACAACCAACACACCATCCGAACCAAACCTATCGTTTTACATCACATCTTATGAAGACAATGACCTGCAAACAATTGGGCGGAGCCTGCGATCTAGAATTCCACGCCAACACTTTCGAGGAATTAGCTGCTCAGAGTAAACAACACGGAATGGAAATGTTCCAAAAGCAAGACCCTGCTCACCTCGAAGCTATCGGCAAGATCGCCACCCTCATGCAATCCCCCGAAGCTATGGTAACTTGGATGCAAGAGAGAAAACAAGAATTCGACGCAACACCCGACAACGACTAGATCCCAATTTGCCTCCCTTCTCCCCTTAGGGATTCGCTCAAGCCAAACGATGCTACCCAACTTAAGCTCAGACAGGATCACCGCTGCTCTCGCAGAAGCAAAAGACCCAAACCGCCATCCATCTTACCAGTATCCCTGGCCTCAGCTCGATCTCATTTCCGAGGACAAGCAGGATGGATTCATCTGGGTACTTGGTTATGGCAGCCTACTATCGAAGGCTTCAGCCGCGCGAACCATTGAAACTTCCGAACGTGCACTCAGACTCCCAGTCATTGCACCCGGAGCTCGTCGCCGTTTCTCGTACCGAATTCCCCAACAGTTTCTCGCTGAACGCTATAAAGTAACTGACGGCACACAGTACTCCGCTCTCGATTGCGATGTAACTTACAACCCAGACGATCTACTAAATGGTATTCTCACACGCCTCTTTCTAAAAGACCTCGATGCCTTTCGCCAACGCGAATACGCTTACGACCTAAAGCCGATACCCGTATTCGAATGGGAAGACATAGATGCCCCCCACAGGATCGTTTACATACTCGATTGCCCTCCAGTCGGAAGCACCAAGGATCATCCCTTCGCAACCGACATCCCTCCACAAACTGATTATTACAAAATTTGTCGAGAAGGAGCCAAAGCTGTTTCGGAATCCTTTTTAGACGCTTTCCTCGACTCAACCTACCTCGGCGACGGAAAAACATCAGTACGAAAATGGGAAAAAGAGTCAGGTATCCTCTCATAAAAGAGGCCACCCCACTCAACAAAAATGAAAGCCTCTTCCCACAAACGTATCCGCATCATCGGGCACGTGGCCAATGCCCTACTCATAACCGGATTTATTCTGATCGAATTCATATTCGACTATAAGCCTCTCCAATACCTTTTCTACGTTCTCATATCTCTCTACCTCCTCCTATTCTTCATTCGTGCCCTCAGAGGTAGAAAAACAATTGCCTTTCAATTCGAACTCGGCACCCAAGAAATTCTCAAAGAATCGTTCGACCCAGCAAAAAGCCGATTTCGCACGCGCCTCGACCTCCTATCACAAGGCTACCCCATCGGTTTTCTACAATCGTTCTCACGAGAATTCACAAAAATCGACAAGTCAGCCCAATCCGACCCCACCCGCTTAGACCGAATCATCGATTTTGCACAGTTCGCCTTTCCCTTCCAAAACATACTGGTCGCTGTAATAACAAATTACCTACACAAATTCACTGGAAACCGTTTTTTCAAAATATCCCTATCGATCGCATCGGACGGCGACTACCTTCTTCATGCCAATTCCCAAAACGATGGAACACCCCCCATCCTAGTAAGCCACCCAACGCTCGAAGGCTGTATAGATGAGGCTGCCGGTCGCATTTTCTACGAACTCAATGGCAAAGACCTCTGCCAGAGCTACCAAGCATTCGCTCACTACAACCAAGCACTAGAGTTATGGTCAAATGCACACCGAGACAAAGAGCAAAGTGATGCGAAATACGACTCCGTCTCCAAACAATTTAACAACGCACTAAAAGCGGATCCCCATTTCCTACTAGCAGCCCTATACCTCGCAGCCATGCATTCCACAAGGAGCGGCAGCACCTACTACTTCGAACAATCAAAGAAACACTTCGACCAAGTTATCGACCTCTGCAAGCACCCCGAAACCCAAGGGAGCAAGGATACGAAATCTAAAATCCGAGGACTGGCTCTCGCTCTCCTTTGCAACTTGACCAATCAATGGCTTCATCGGATCGGCAAATTCGAAGACGAAGAGATTGCGAAAACCTATGCCACTCAAAATCAGGTAAAGGCAAAAGAAGCGATCAAACTACTCGGAAATTCACCACTCGCGACTCACGAATACGCCTTCTCGCTTCATTGCATGGAGCACATCGCTCTAGGCACCCCAGAGCAAAAGAAACAACTCACCCAAAGCTATACCAAAGCGGTTGATGAATACACGAAAGCAATTAATTTTGCTCTAGAGAACAAAGAACCCTCCGCCCTTCGACGCAGCAGCGGAAACCGAGCTTATGCCATGATATGGCTTGCCGCGATACTCAGACAGGGCCCATACCAAGCACTAAGCCTAAGCACTTTCAGCGGAATCCCCATCCAACGAGACGAACTCGTCAAAAAGCTCACAACGCATGCCGAGGAGCAAATGAACAATGTCGCAGCCAACTCTAAAAGTAATTTTGGAAACTACTCCCTAGCGAACCTCTGTCTTCTCTATAGCTTAAATTCTGAATACGGAAAATTCATCCACTGTGCACTCATGCTAAGCGGTGAAGAGTCTCACGTTAAAGAGGGCGATCGACTCAAGATACAACCCCTCAAAACCGAAAGAGTAAGAGATTTAAACTCAACCCACATTCAATATATCGAAGGAGCAAATGACATATCAACAGGGCTCCTCGCCGCCTGTACAGGAAGCGATATACCTCAAGGAGAAAGGAAAACATGGCTTAGCAAGGGCCTCGAATTCCATACAAGGAGCCTAGAGTTAATAAAAGAGGCGGAAGCTCAAAACCTTCCCTCAATGCGCATACGCACACTGAAACAAATGAGCAACCTGATCAAACTCCTCAGCCACTTAGACTCAAAATCAAACCCAATCGCATCGGAAATAACTCTAAAACTGCGCGAACTCCTAAACAAAGAAAAACTTCAGACCGAAACCATTCACGATCTCACAGAGGCTTGGCTAAACGGACTAAAGAACATCTTTAATTCCCACATGGCTTTCGCCGCAGAAGCCCCCCAATAAATAGAGGCAACCTCTATCAGGTTTGCCCTGTGCAACCGATGGCCTATCGATCCGGGCACTAAAAAGCCCGCCCAAGATAATCTCGGTGCGGGCTTATGCGATAGAAGG
>CAWVWU010000074.1:0-16689 GCA_963933925.1 uncultured Puniceicoccaceae bacterium | reverse complement strand
GGAAGGCGTGTTCGAGTGGGGCTTTGTTGTAAGGATCCGGGGCGGTTTGTTGCGTGCTTTTTGAGTTTGGTGACACGAGAACTTGACCTCTTTTTGTGGAATCCAGGTTGGGGTGAGAATGAACGTGGCGAAGCTTTTGAAGCCTGTTCGCTGGATTGGTTGATCGAGGATGCATCGGTTTCGCGATTGGGCGGTGATGAAGGACGGATTGAGGCAAAGGGCTTGAGGCTTATGATCCCGACTGGTGGGACGGGTGGTCGCGTCACGTTTGCGATTCATGACTGGGAGACTTTGTCAGCGGCAGTTGATGGGCTGAAAGATCGATTTGAAGGGGAGCTTTTGAGTGCTCATTGTGTTTTGCCTCTGTATCACGTGAGTGGATTTATGCAGTTAGTTCGTGGTGTTTTTACGGGCGGTTGTGTGGTCTTGGGGAAGGTTGAGTCGTTTGTCGAAAACCATGCGTGTTTGATGAGATCTCAAGTGGGGAACTGTTTTCTTTCTTTGGTGCCGACTCAATTGGAACGGATTTTAGAGGATGAATCGGTGTTGCTGCTGTTGAGGGAATATCGAGCGATTTTTATTGGGGGTGGACCGTGTTCGGAGCGTTTGTTGGATAGGGCGGCGAAATTGGGTTTACCTCTGGCATTTTCTTATGGAATGACCGAGACAGGGGCACAGGTGGTTACTTTGATGCCGAATGAATTTCTTGCAGGAAATCGGTCGGCGGGGCGGTGTTTGTCTCACGCGTCTGTGGAGGTCCGCGACTCTGAGTCGGGTAAGATGCTGGGTGTGGGGGAGGTCGGAAGGGTTCAGGTTCGGGCGAGCTCTTTGTTTCGAGGGTATTGGGGAAGTGAGCCTTTTGCTGATGAATATTATGAGACGTCTGATTTCGGTGTTCTTGATGAAGGGGGTTATTTGTCGGTTTTGGGGCGTGTTGATCGCGTTATCATTTCTGGGGGCGAGAAAATTGATTTGGGCTTGGTTGAAGCTGCGATTGAGGAGACTGGACTTGTAAGTGAGGTGGTTGCATTTGGTGTGGCGGATCCCGAATGGGGCGAGGTCTTGGCGGTAGCGTTTGTGCCGTGGCGTTCAAACTGTGAGGCAAGCGAGATTGAAACTGCGTTACGGGGGGAATTGGCGACGTATCGAATCCCTAAAATCTGGAGACGACTTGAGGAGCTGCCGCGAAATGAGGCGGGCAAAGTGTTGCGGAAGCGTTTGTTGGATTTTGTTTAATTTATACGTTGGTCTGAGTTGTTTGAAGGCTAATCTGACTTTCTGCCGCGGTATATCTAGCGGGTGTCGAAGATTTTTTTGTTTGTTACTTTTTCGTGTGCAGTTGGCATAATCGTTCCTATGCAACATGAATTGTTGATGGATTCGATCGACTAGAAGTTCGAGTTGTGGAAAGCGGCAGAATTAGTTTGAAATGAGAAATCAAAATGGTAGATTTATGATGCTGGACCGATGGGGATGGAGAATTATATTATGAATAGGCGTAGATTTACTAAATCACTTGTTGCGGGGTCTTTGGCGTCAATTGCTCTTCCTCGTTGGTTGAATTCTGAAGAGGTTATGAATACAGGCTATCTCGATAATATCGGTATACAATTGTGGACTGTACGGAATCAATTGGCGGAGGATTTACCAGGAACGCTCAAGGCAATCAAAGATGCGGGTTATGCTCAGGTGGAGTTGATGCGGACTGTTGGGGAGGATTATGTTTTTGCGAAAGCGCGTGAGCTTGGTTTGAATGTGAGTTCAGCATTTATCGATTGGCGAACAATCGCAGACCCTACTGCGGACGGAGTTCCTAGTCAGGCCGAAATCTTAGAAAAAGCTAAGGACTTTGGGTTAAAATATCTTGTTTTTGGCTATCTCGGAAAAGGATTTCGCGAGACAGAGAAGCAAATGACAGCTCATGCCGAGTCAGCAAATGCGTTTGGGGAAAAGTGTCTCGAGAGAGGGATTACGCTTTGCTATCATCACCATTCTTTCGAGTTCGCACCCTTGGCGGAGTCGAGTAAGACTGGTTGGGATGTTTTGTTGGATCGTTTGGATCCGAATCTGGTGAAGTTTGAGATCGATGTTTTCTGGGCGGCTATTGGAGGTTTGGATCCGGTGGTTTTGCTCAAAGAGTTAGAAGGACGGGTTGCTCAGGTTCATTTAAAAGACCTCCTGCCTGGAACAGGTATTCTTTGGGACGAAGGTGAAGTGCCTCATGAGGCGTTTAAGGAATTGGGTAATGGAGAGCTGGATATAGCGAAGATTATCCAAGTCGCTAGTGAAACGGGCGTTGACCAGTGTCATGTTGAGCAGGACCAGTCTCCCAATCCGCTTTTGAGTATCGCAACGAGTTCACAGTATTTGAGAGACTGTTAAATCAGCTCGATGAGTTGAGGGGTGATTGTCTAACAGTCTCTAAGTGAGTGGTGGCCCGGATCATCGGTTTGGTAGATACGGCTGACTTTTTTGTGCTTGGACTTGCGGCGTCGGGTGGGAGCTCTAGTTTGTGGGGATGACGAAAAAGGACATAGCGGATGTTTTGAGTGATATTGCTACTTTGTTGGAGTTGCAGGGGGCTAATCCGTTCAAGACAAGAGCTTATTCGACTGGGGCTCGGGCCTTGGAGACCATGGATGCGGATTTAGGGGAGCTGATCGAATCTGGGGAGTTGGCTAAGCTGAAGGGCTTTGGAGTCGCTTTGGTTCAGAAGATTACTGAGCTCTATGAGACGGGTGGCTTGGTGTTTTACGATGAGTTGAAGGCGTCTATTGAACCTGGACTCGTATTGATGCTGGAGATACCGGGCTTGGGCGCGAAGAAAATTAAGGCGATGCATGAGAAGCTGGGGATTGATACGATTGATGGCTTACAGGCTGCGTGCGAGGATGGTCGCGTTGCGGAATTAAAAGGGTTTGGTAAGAAGACTGCGGAGAAGCTTCTGGTGGGGATTGCGAATCGGGAGGCTTATGGAAAGCGTCATTTGTGGTGGAAGGCTCGGGCGGTTGCTGTGCCGATTTTGGATGGACTGAAGGGATTGCCGGAGGTTGAGAAGGCGAGCCATGCGGGAAGTTTACGTCGTAAGCGTGATACGGTAGGGGATTTGGATTTTATCGTTGGGTCGACTCAACCCAGGCCGATTATGGATTGGTTTGTTGCTCAGGCGGACGTTGTTGAAGTGACTGCTAAGGGGGAGACGAAGGCGAGTGTGCGGTTCGAGAGCGGACTGCAGGCTGATTTGCGTGTCGTGGCTCCGGAGCAGTTTGCTTTCGCACTGCATCATTTCACTGGATCGAAGGATCATAATGTGATGATGAGGCAGCGGGCGTTGGCACGTGGGTTAAGTTTGAGTGAGTGGGGTTTGAAGAAGGTCGAGGACGATGACTTCGAGAATAGTTTGGTGGCGGAGACGGAGGAGGACATCTTTCGGTTGCTTGATCTGAAGTTCGTTCCGCCTGAATTGCGTGAGGGAATGGGGGAGATTGAGGCTGCGGAGACGGAGAGCTTTCCCCCTCGTTTATTGGAGGAGTCTGATTTGCGCGGAGTGTTTCATAATCACACGACTGCGTCGGATGGACGGAATTCTTTGGAGGAGATGACGGCTGCTGCGGAGGCTCTCGGTTGGGATTATTGGGGTGTAGCGGATCATTCGAAGGCGAGCTTTCAGGCGAATGGTTTGAATGAAGAGCGTGTCTTGAAGCAAATTGATGCGGTACGTGCTTTGAATGAGTCCGGTCAGTTTAAGACTCATGTCTTTTCGGGAATCGAGTGTGATCTACTGACGGATGGGCGTCTTGACCTTGAGGATGAGGTTTTGATGAAGCTCGATTACGCGGTCGTCTCGGTGCATATCTCGTTTAATCAATCCGAAGAGGAGATGACGCGTCGGATCATTGGAGCGATCGAACATCCGGCGACGACGATGATCGGGCACCTGACGGGGCGGCTTCTATTGCGTCGCGAGTCGTATCGCTTGGATATTCCGAAGGTGATCGATGCGGCGATTGCGAATGATGTTATTATAGAGTTGAACGCGAACCCGAGTCGGTTGGATATGGATTGGCGGTTTTGGCGTAAGGCGTCGGAGAAGGGCTTGTTGACGAGTATCAATCCCGATGCCCACGCGGTGGAGCATTTTGAGTTTGTTGAGTCGGGTGTGAATTCGGCTCGCAAGGGTTGGCTCACTCCTGAGAGCGTTGTGAACTCATACAGCTTGGAGCGGGTGACGGAGGTGCTCGCTCGGAAGCGAGCTCACTTGGCTGTTTAGGGCGTGCCTTCGGGAACACGCTCTAGTTGAGGGGCTCTTTGTCTTGGCCCACGAGGGCTTCGATTGCGAGGTCGAGTTTCTTGTGCTCGATATCCTGGCTGAGGGACTTGATTAAGAGGTCCATGCGTTTATTGGTGTCGAAGGTCTCGAGAACGCGTTGTTTGAGGGCGGCACCTTTACTGAGAGAGTGGGCTGCTAAGTCGGCGATTGAGTTTAGGTTGTCTAGACTATCGATGAGATCGAGGATGCCGTCGGGTGAGGGAAGTCCAATCGCTTGTCTCGTCTTTATTATATCTAGAAGCTTTTTTTGCCGCATTCCTTGATCTTTGCTCGGTTGGTCGAGGTCGTTGGGAATTTCGCTGATAGTTGCCATGCGATAGGGCTTCTCTTGGGTAATGTCTTTTATGCGGATGCGGTTGAGTCCTTGGAGGATGACATTGGAGGTTCCGTCGTCATTGAGGGTGGACATGCGGATTATACCGATTGTCGCAATGGAGCAGGGGGCTGAATCGTGTTCGATGTATTTCGTTTTTCCGTCAGCCCGGTTGGCGATTATGAAGACTCGATGGCTTGAGAGGGCATCGGCAAGCATTCGTCGATAGCGTCGTTCGAAGATGTAGATCGGCATGAACGTGCGTGGAAAAAGCACGGTGCCGCCTAGAGTCATCACGGGAATTTTGTAGGGAATGTAAATTTCGAGGGAGGGCATGTTTTAGACTAGCCGAATTCTTCGAATGCGCAATGGGAGCACCGAGAAACATGGATTCTGTGCCTTGTCCCACTTCGCTGTCACAGTTGAGGTAAAAGTGAGACATTGGTGTGACATTGTGACATTGTTTTTGGGTTCTTATTAGTGTTTTATACGTGATAATTTTGTGTAAGTTGTTGGTGTTGAGTCGGTTCGTTTCAATGTGTGTCAATTGGTATGGGCATTGCTAATGCGTTGGCATGGGAAGAGTATTAGGAATAGATTTAGGTACCACAAACTCCTGTATGGCTGTTATGGAAGGCGATGAGCCTACCGTTATACCCAATGCAGAAGGAGCACGCACAACACCATCCGTCGTGGCGTTCACCAAGTCAGGCGAACGCTTGGTAGGTCAGGCTGCGAAGCGTCAAGCGGTTACCAATCCAAGAAACACAATTTTCTCTGCCAAGAGATTGATTGGTCGTAAGTTTAGCGAATTGCGCGAAGAAGCGTCTTCGATACCTTACTCGATCGTAGAAGCCGATAATGGCGATGCGTACATCGAATGCCAAGTCGGAGACAAGACCGAACAATTCGCACCTCAACAAATAGCCTCTTTCGTATTGGCTAAGTTGAAGTCCGATGCGGAGTCTTATCTTGGTGAGTCAATTACGGAAGCAGTTATCACTGTTCCGGCTTACTTTAATGATAGCCAACGTCAGGCGACTAAGGATGCGGGTAAAATCGCAGGTCTTGATGTCTTGCGTATAATCAATGAGCCTACGGCAGCATCGCTTGCTTATGGATTGGACAAGAAGAGCGACGAAAAGATTGCCGTGTTCGATTTGGGTGGAGGTACGTTTGACGTTTCTATTCTAGAAATCGGTGATGGCGTATTCGAAGTAAAAGCAACCAATGGCGACACCATGTTGGGTGGAGATAATTGGGATGAAGCCATCATTAACTGGATGGTTGACGAATTTAAGACAGAGAACGGGATCGACCTAAAGAGCGATCCTATGGCTCTTCAACGTTTGAAGGAAGAAGGCGAAAAGTCTAAGATCGCACTTTCATCTTCTACAAGCTACGATATCAATCTTCCGTTCATTACGGCAGATGCTTCTGGTCCTAAGCACCTTAACATCCAGTTGACACGTGCGAAACTCGAGCAAATTACTGATTCATTGTTTGCTCGCTGTAAGTCACCTTTCCAAAGCTGCTTGCGTGATTCTGAGCTCAGTTCTTCTGAGATCGACGAATTGGTATTGGTTGGCGGAATGACCCGTATGCCTAAGGTTCTTGAGATTGCTGAAGAGCTCGCTGGTAAGAAGCCTCACCAAGGAGTGAATCCTGATGAAGTGGTTGCGATCGGTGCTGGTATCCAGGGTGCTGTTCTTAAGGGAGACGTTCGTGACGTTCTCTTGCTTGATGTTACGCCTTTGACTCTCGGTATCGAGACAGCAGGTGGCGTATCCACAGCGATGATCCCACGTAACACTACGATCCCTGCTAAGAAGTCACAGACTTTCTCGACTTATTCGGACAATCAACCTTCGGTTGAAATCAAGGTTCTTCAAGGTGAGCGCCCAATGGCGACTGACAATAAAGTTTTGGGTACATTCCACCTTGATGGTATTGCTCCAGCTCCACGTGGTGTGCCACAGGTCGAAGTAACTTTCGATATCGACGCGAACGGTATTCTTAACGTTTCCGCTAAGGACACGGGTACTGGTAAGGATCAGAAGATCACGATTACTGGTTCTGGCGGTCTTTCGGAGGACGAAGTTGATCAGATGACTAAGGACGCTGAGCTTCACGCCGAAGAGGATAAGAAGATCAAGGAACAAGCCGAAGCTAAGAATTCACTCGATACGACCATCTATCAGATGGAGAAGATGATGACTGATGCTGGTGACAAGTTGACTGATGACAAGAAGGCTCCAATCGAAGCGGGACTCACTGAAGCGAAAGAAGCTTTGGAAAGTGGCGACCTCGATAAGATGAAAGCTGCTCTTGAGAATCTTACTAAGATTGGTGGCGAACTCTATCAAGCAGCTGCGGCTGATGCTCAAGGTGCAGGAGCGGGTGCTCCCCCACCACAAGGCGGCGACGCTGGTGAGCCTGCTGCAGCTCCGGGGGAGCCAAAGCAAGCTGACGTAGTCGATGCTGATTTCGAAGTTGTCGACGACGACAAGAAGTAAGCGAATAACATTTTGAGGCAACGCCGTTCGGATCGGGCGTCGTTGCCTTTTTTTAACTAACCGAAATTTTTATAATTCTAAATTACTAGATAGATATTATTATGAGCACATCCACATCAGTAAAAGTAAGACCATTAGGCGATCGCGTGCTAATCAAGCATGTTGAAGAATCTGAGCAAGTTCGCGGTGGAATCATTATCCCCGACGCAGCTAAGGAAAAGCCACAAGAGGCTGAAGTGATTGCATTGGGTACTGGCGCTAAGGATAGCGACGGTAAGGCAATTGAGTTCAACGTAAAAGTTGGCGACATCGTATTGACTAGCAAATACGGCGGAACAGAGGTGAAGATCGACGGCGAGTCTTACTTGCTCGTTCGTGAAGATGATATCCTCGGTATCATCGACGCATAGTCTTTTAAGTAACCAATCATTATAATTTAAATACACATATAATTATGGCTAAACAATTGATATTTGACGAAGCAGCACGCCAGAAACTTCTAAAGGGAGTTGAAACACTTGCTAGAGCAGTAAAGGTAACACTCGGTCCTAAGGGACGTAACGTAGTTATCGACAAGAAGTTCGGTTCTCCAACCGTTACTAAGGATGGCGTAACAGTTGCTAAGGAAATCGAATTGCCAGATCCTTATGAGAATATGGGTGCTCAGATGGTGCGCGAAGTAGCCTCTAAGACTTCTGATGCTGCGGGTGATGGTACTACGACTGCTACGGTTCTTGCTGAATCGATCTATCGTGCAGGTCTTAAGAACGTAACTGCAGGTTCTAACCCAATCTACTTGAAGCGCGGTATCGACAAGGCTGTTCAAGCTGCTGTTTTGGAGCTCGCTAAGATTTCTAAGCCAGTTGAGTCTCGCGAAGAAGTTAAGCAAGTGGCGACGGTTTCTGCTAATTGGGACGAAACGATCGGTACGATCATCGCTGATGCGATGGACAAGGTCGGTAAGGACGGAACCATTACTGTTGAAGAAGCAAAGTCTATCGAAACAACTCTAGATGTTGTTGAAGGTATGCAGTTCGACAAGGGTTACCTTTCTCCCTACTTCGTTACTGATAACGAGTCTATGGAAGTTGCTCTCGAAGATGCGTATATCCTCATTTTCGAAAAGAAGATCTCTAACCTCGCTGACCTTCTTCCTTTGCTACAAACTGTAGCGAAGAGTGGTAAGCCATTCCTCATTATCGCTGAAGACATCGAAGGTGAAGCATTGGCGGCACTTGTTGTTAACAAGATCCGTGGTACTCTTAATGTATGTGCGGTTAAGGCTCCTGGTTTTGGTGATCGTCGTAAAGCGATTCTCGAAGACATTGCTGTTCTTACTGGTGGTCGTTGCATCACTGAAGACTTAGGTATCAAGCTCGAAAAGGTTGAACTTAGCGATCTCGGTCAAGCGAAGCGCGTTACAGTTGACAAGGAAAACACAACAATCGTTGAAGGTGCTGGTTCAGCATCTGACATCCAGGGCCGCGTTAAGCAGATCCGTCGTCAAATCGAAGAAACATCTTCGGACTACGATCGTGAAAAACTTCAAGAGCGTCTCGCTAAGTTGGCTGGTGGTATCGCAGTAATCAATGTTGGTGCGGCTACTGAACCAGAAATGAAGGAGAAGAAGGCTCGTGTTGAAGATGCATTGCATGCGACACGTGCTGCGGTTGAAGAAGGTATCGTTCCTGGTGGCGGTGTTGCTTTGATTCGTGCGACTAAGGCTCTTTGTGACTTAGGTCTCGTCGGTGACGAAAAAATCGGTGCAGAAATCGTTAAAAGAGCGATCGAAGGTCCCCTTCGTCAACTTTGTGCGAATGCCGGTGTTGAAGGTTCTGTTGTTATTCGGGAAGTCCTCGCTGGTGAAGGAAATATTGGGTACAATGTTTCAACTGATGTGTACGAAGATCTTCTCAAGGCAGGTGTTGTTGACCCAACTAAGGTTACACGCTCTGCACTTCAGAATGCTGCTTCTATCTCTAGTCTCCTTTTGACCACAGAATGTATGATCACAGACCTTCCTGAAGAGAAGAGTGCTGGTGGTGGTATGCCTGATATGGGTGGCATGGGCGGTATGGGTGGTATGGGCGGCATGATGTAAGCCGTTTGCTACTACGCATACACACACTTAAATTCTTTTATACGAAAGGCGTCCTCGATTGTGAGGGCGCCTTTTTTGTGTTGTGGTGAGGGCAGTCAACTCTGGCTGCCTTGTTTTGTGACAAGGCTAGGGCCTTATCTTTTGATTAGACGCGTCTATTGAGTTGGTCTTTTCGGACGATAGGCTCTGCTGCGTGCTCCCGCCGAATGCGGGATCACGGCCTACCCGCAACAGTCTAAGCAAAAAGTGCTTTATTACTTGAGTAGGGTGGACTGTT
Organism: uncultured Puniceicoccaceae bacterium; assembly: GCA_963933925.1. Lineage (GTDB taxonomy): Bacteria > Verrucomicrobiota > Verrucomicrobiia > Opitutales > Opitutaceae > JAKYXN01. The sequence continues at coordinate 7,152 of CAWVWU010000074.1, read as the reverse complement.
CTTGCGTGGCTCAAATGACGAGCCAGTCCGGTTTTGTCTTAGCTGTTAGAGAGTTCGATGGAGCGGTTTACTGCGTCGTCGATCGCAGTGTCGATGACTGTGCTCCATGATTGTCTTTTGAGTCCTTCGAGGAGGGCATGGGTGACTCCGTTGGGAGAGACCACTTCTTTGACGAGTTCTGCAGGAGTGCTCGACGACTGAAGCATTAGTTCCAGAGACCCGATGCCGGTTTCTACTGCTAGTTGTGTGGCGAGTTCTCGATCGAGGCCGCGTTTTTCGGCAGCCTGAGCCATGAAGTCTATGAATTGGAAGAAGACGGCAGGGCCACAGCCATTGATTGCGGTGGCGATGTGTAGTTGTTCCTCTTTTACGATGTGGGCGGTGCCCAGTGCAGTGAGGAGAGTTTCAAGTTGATTGCTCTCTTGTGTACTTGGGGCTTTCGCGAAGCAGTAGGTGCTTACTCCCTTTCCTATCTTGGAAGGGGTGTTGGGCATGACTCGTACGAGATTAGCAGAGTCTGGAAAAGCGGTGGAGAGTGATTCAAGAGTGCGTCCGGCTAAGACGGATATGACTGGCTTGCCTGTGGCTGCCTTGGCTTCGTCTTCGGTGATTGTTTCAAGGTGCTGCGGCTTAAATGCGAGCACGATGATTTCAGATTCGGCTATGACTTGTTTGCGACTTTCTGCGAGTTGGATTCCTGTGGTATCCGAAAGTATTTTGGCAGATGTTCCAGAACCACTGACACAAAGAATGTCTTTTGGGGCGCAGGTTTTGTTGTTTATTAGTCCTTTGATTATGGCACTTGCCATATTTCCTGCTCCGATAAATCCGATCTTCATTATTCTATTTCTAATGGGTGAGTGAAACTAGCGGTGACGCCGGTTCCGTTTTTGTTTGGCTTGATGTAGATTTCGCCACCGAGGGTTCGGATAGCGTGTCGTGCTACTGTTAGGCCCATGCCGACGCCCACGGTGCTTTTGCTGCTGATAAAAGGTTCGAACATATGGTCTTCGACTTTGGAGTCGATGCCATTGCCTTGGTCTTTGATTATGAATTCGGCCTCTTGCAGATCATTTGTGGCTTTGATCGTTAGGGAAATTGGGCGCGTCTCTGGATCTAGTTCATCGTAGCTTTCCCACGCGTTGACGATGAGTTTTGAAAGGGAATCCTCAAAGGCTTCAATATTCGTTTTTACGAACTGGCTGCCTATTTCGGAGGTGAGTTCGACGTCGATGTCGAATCCGGAATCTTCGCGAGCACGTTCTACGCTACTCGCAACGAGTTTTTGAATTGAAATTTCGTTGAGTGGGAGTCGGTTGGTAAAGGCGATCGTGCTCAATTGTTTTATAATGCCAACGATGCGGTTGCCTGCGTTCTCAACTCGTGTAAGGTTTTCCAATACCTTTTCAGCGTCCTTGTGATTCACTTTGGCGAGCTCGAGATAGCCCATGACAACTCCAAGGAGGTTGTTGAGATTGTGAGCGATTCCTTGCGTGAGTGCTCCGATTGCGGCGGCGCGTCGTGCTTCGCCGAGGTGCTGGGTCAAATCTACGTTGGCTTGGTTGATGGCCAGGTAGTTGAGCTGCGTGCGAACGCGGGCTAACGTTTCTTCGAGGTCGATCGGCTTTGTTATGTAGTCGACCGCACCCACTTTTAATCCGGCTAGTTTGTTTTGTTTTGAATTGTGAGCCGTTACGAAAATGACGGGGATTCCGTGCGTCGATTCATCCTCTTGTAGTTTTTGGCAAACTTCGAAGCCATCCATACCGGGCATCATCACGTCGAGAAGAATAAGATCTGGTTTTTCTCGTTTACAGACGTCCAAGCATTCTTGACCGCTATTTGCAGTTAGGACGTGGATGCCATCCCATTCCAATTTCTTTTGAAGCAGCTGGATGTTTATCGGTTCGTCGTCGACTACCAGAACTGATCTTTGAAGAGGTGGAATCATTGTTGAGGACTATTGTTGTTTTGCCGTTTAATATGTGGGGATGGCTTGGGGAAGGAGAAGGCTCTGTGAGTTTATCGTGTTTGCTTGATCGCAGTTGCTACGAGGCGGAGCGTGTTGGAATCGTTGATTTCAGAGAGGTGGCCCGTTACTATGACTCTTTGGTTGATGAGTTCCGAAAGGATTAGGTACCTGGGTAAGCCTTGTGTATTGATGAAGCTGATGGTTTTTCCGCTAGAGTCGACGAGTTGGTAATCACTATCGAATTTGCGTTGTTTTGATGATGAAATGTTTTGAAGTGTACCATACAGGGTGCGTGCTGGGTTGATGGCTGCGACCTCAACTTCTTCGACGATTGGAAGAACCGCTTGGGCATCTGCGATTGGCATGACGCTTGGAGCCTCTTCGATGGGGGCTGTAGTAAATGCTGCAGTCTTGGTTTCTTCCTTTGAGTTTTTATCAGATGTCGTGTCTTTAGCTTTAGAAACTTCGGAAGGAACTGTGATTTCTTCCGGGGTGACTAGAGGTGCCGGAGCTGAGTATTCGATGTAGCCGATAAGGATTGTTTCGACTTTCATCCGGCAGTAGCGGCTGTCTACGCTAATGACTTCTGACTTGTCTTCCTTTGTTGCTGTCGAGAGAACTTCCGTTCCGCGTCCTGGTGCTAGGAAATATTTGGAGCCGGGAGTAGGGGTTAGGTCTTTCGCTATGTCGCTATTATTTAGATACACTTCAAATGTTCCGCGAAAGAATATTGGCTGCCAGCCATCGACGGGGCCTTGGCCTTCTTTCCACGGTGCGTTTACCGCAAGTGATGCGGACTCTATTTGTCCGATGATCGTGGCATCGCTTTGGGGGTTGATTCGGATATCGAGTGCTTCTTGCCCGAAGGTGGCAAGGGTCGCACTGCATGCGACGATAAAAGAGAGTAGGAGTTTGGTGGTCCAGTTCGTATTCATTTTCTGTCCTTTGCTATTTTAAAAAGTTTTTTGATATCTGAATCGTTCAGCGGAATTCCAGCACCCTTGGGGAGGCCTTTCATAGCGTATTCGCCAATCTGGTACCGCTTTAGAGTTTTAACGTCGTACCCGAGAGCTGTGAAAAGCCTTCGGATTTCACGCTTTTTCCCGTGATGCATGGAGAGATCGAGTTCCGACTCGGTTTCCTTGTCGCGGTTCCCTACGAAATGGGCGGTTTCTACTTTGAGGCGTTCACTTTCATAGGTCAGTCCTTTGACGAGAAGCTGAAGTTTGCCGTGTGGAAAAGATTGTTTGAGGGAGACTCGGTAGCGTTTTACGACGAGGCCGGAGGGGTGCATGAGTTGGTTGGCGAGGTCGCCGTCATTGGTTAGGATGACGAGTCCTTCGCTGTCTTTGTCGAGCCGTCCTGCACAAAAGAGGCGTTGGTTAGCGAATTCTTTGGGAAGAAGGTCGAATACCGTGCGGTCGTTGTGTGGGTCGTCGTTGCTACAGATGAAGCCCTTGGGCTTGTTGATGCAGACGGTGAGTTTTGCGGGAGTTCGAAAATGGACGGGTTTTCCGTTAAAACTGACTCGATCCACCCCCGGTTCGATTTTGGCTCCGAGTTCGGCGGTCTTACCGTTTACGGATACCATACCTTCCTTAATATGACCTTCCGCGACTCTGCGCGAGCAGATGCCTTGGTCTGCTAGGTATTTTTGTATGCGAATCGCTTTACTGTTAGTCTGCATCTTGAAACAGGTAGTTTGTGCAAACTCCTCCGTCCCATGCAATTGTTTCTTTTCGGCTGAGCTAACTAATTTGCGGATTCCTGCAGCTTGGAGAGGTTTTAAGCCTAAATGTAAATAAAACTATCATTGCCAAGCCTTTGTATTCCTGCTGATGCTTTTGTTTTTAAGCCTGTCGGTTGTCTCCGGCATGGATTTCGGATTATTTACATATCACTTCTTTAAAATGGGTCTAACATTCGACAATAAAGTTGCATTAGTAACGGGAGCGGGGCGTGGCATCGGAAGAGCTATCGCTGAGGAACTTGGAAGAAATGGCGTTACAGTTATCTGTGTTTCGCGTTCCGAGTCATCATGTTCCTCCGCTGCGGATGCGATCAATGCGGCAGGTGGAAAAGCGATTGCTAGAGCGGTTGATGTTGCGGATGCGGCCGCGGTTGCACAGGCGAGCGAGGAGCTTCTTAAGGAATTCCCGAATATCGATATTTTGGTAAACAATGCCGGTATCACTAAGGACAATTTGTTGTTTCGCATGAGCGAAGATGATTGGACTGATGTGGTTAATACCAATTTGAACAGCTGTTTTTACTGGGTGAAGGGCTTGGCTCGTCCGATGACGCGTAAGCGTTGGGGGCGTGTTATCAATATCACTTCTGTTTCAGGAATCATGGGTAATGCGGGCCAGACTAATTATGCGGCTGCCAAGGCGGGTATGATTGGTTTTACCAAGAGTTTGGCTAAGGAGCTCGCGTCACGCAATGTGACCTCTAATGCTGTGGCTCCGGGGTTTATTGCAACAGATATGACCGCGAAGGTCGCAGATGCTGCTTTGGATAAGGTGTTGCCATTGATTCCTTTAAAGCGAATGGGGGCTGCGGCTGATATCGCAAATATGGTTACTTATCTCGCTTCTGAAGAAGCTAATTATATCACAGGTCAGGTTTTTACCGTTGACGGCGGCATGTCGATGTGATCCCTCCTTTTTTCAACTAGAATTTATTTAAATACGCTCAAAATGTCTGACGAAAAAACCATCGAACAAAGAGTCTCCGAGATCATCGTTAACCAGCTCAACGTAAATGAAGAGCAAATCACACCAGAGGCGTCTTTCCTCGACGATCTAGGTGCCGATTCACTTGACACAGTTGAGTTGATCATGGCTTTCGAAGAAGAGTTTAAGGACGAAATCAACGGAGAAATCCCTGAGTCTGACGCGGAAACGCTTCAATCAGTTGGTGACGTTATTAAGTACATCACGGAAAAAGCGGGAGCGTAGTAATTCGCTCTCAGCTCTTTAACACTTTTAACGCCGCTTGGATTTACTCCTAGCGGCATCTCTGTATAAATATATCTTCATATGGCTGAATTGTCTGATAGCCAACGCGTCGTAATCACAGGACTGGGAGCGATCACGCCCCTCGGTTTGGATGTCGATTCATTCTTTCAAGGGCTGATTGATGGCCGAAGTGGCGTAAGTCACGTCGAGGCTTTCGACACGACTCTGTTCACCAGTAAGATTGGTGGAGAGATCAAGGACTTCGATGCGAAGACCTACATGGATCCTAAGGAGGCGCGTCGTAATGACCGTTTCGTGCATTTCGCTTTTGCTGCGGCAAAGCAAGCGGTTGCTGATTCTGGGCTTGATATGAGTCAGGAGGATCCTGATCGAGTCGGCGTTTTCGTCGGTTCGGGAATCGGTGGAATGCAGACTATCGAGGATAATCATAACAAGCTTCTTGCTGGAGGCCCCCGTAAGGTGTCTCCGTTTATGATTCCGTCTTTGATATCGAATATGGCATCCGGAGTAATCGCGATCGATCTCGGTGCTATGGGGCCAAACTTTTCGATCGTTAGTGCCTGTGCAACAGGTGCTCATGCGATTGGTGAATCTCTCAAGACTTTGCGTCTCGGTGAGGCTGATGTTATGGTGGCAGGAGGTGCGGAAGCAACGATCACTGCATTGAGCTACGCGGGCTTCTGCTCGATGAAGGCAATGTCTACTAACAATGATGATCCTCAAGGGGCGAGTCGCCCGTTTGATGCGGCCCGTGAAGGCTTCGTTATGGGAGAGGGTGCTGGGGTTATTGTTATGGAAACCTTGGAGCACGCAAAAAAGCGTGGTGCAAACATTTTGGCGGAAATCGTTGGGTATGGAGCGTCTTGCGATGCCAATCATATTACAGCACCGCATCCTGAAGGCTTAGGCTTGAAGAGTGCGATGGCACGAGCACTTAAGTCCGGTCATATTAACCCCGAGGAAATTGAGTATATTAACGCTCACGGCACTTCGACTCCTTACAACGACAAGTTCGAAACTAAGGCAGTGAAGAACATGTTCGGTGATCACGCTCATAAGTTGATGATGAGTTCTACCAAGTCCATGACTGGTCATCTTTTGGGTGCTGCAGGTGGTGTTGAAACTGTTGCCTGTGTTAAGATGCTGCAGACGGATAAAATTGCTCCGACTATCAACTACACGACTCCTGATCCTGATTGCGATTTGGACTACGTTCCCAATGAAGCTCGCGATGCCAAGATTAGTGTAGCGATGAGCAATAGTCTTGGATTCGGTGGTCAAAACGCCTCTTTGGTTTTTAAGACTTTCAAGTAAGAGTCTTTCATTTTTCTAATTAAGATGCCGACCGCGGTCGGTTTAGTACCATAAAATAGATATACAGATGGAAAAAACATTCATCATTCTTAAGCCTGACTGCATGGAAAAAGGCCTCGCAGGCGAAGTTCTACAACGCTTTGAAAAAGAAGGTTTCTCGATCGTGGCGTCTAAGATGTCACGTCTTGAGTCAGCGATATTGCGCGAGCATTATGCTCACGTTGCAGATAAGCCGTTCTTTCCAGAGATCGAGGCATTTATGAGCTCTTGCCCTGTGATCTTCGTGGCCTTGCAAGGTGACAACGTGATCCAGCGTGTTCGTGATCTTCTCGGTCCAACTGATTCCACTAAGGCTCCTAAGGGGACGATTCGTGGCGACTTCGGTACGGACATGATGCGTAACATGGTTCACGCTTCGGACGCTCCTGAGAGTGCCGCTGCGGAGCTCAAGCGCTTCTTTGCTGATTCGGAAATTTACGCGTAGTTGTAAGTCGATTCCATTTCATTTTTGAAAGACCTCCTTGATGTAAGGAGGTCTTTTTTTTGTGACCAGTGTTCGTTGCTGCGGTTGTTATCCAGAGTAAGCTAACTGTCTGTTGCGATTGTGCGGGGATTGTAGCTTAAGATATTGAATTATCCCATGGAAGTCGTTTTCGCGATTCGTGGAATGTCGTAACCCCTTTAAATTAATTTAGAATTTTTATGAACCTAATTAATCGAATTGCTAATTCTATTGTGTTGTCGGGTGGATTGATGCTGTGCTCGGCGGGTATGGCAGCAGACATTTATGTTAGTCTAAGTGGGCGCGATGCAAATTCCGGTACTGAGGTAATGAAGTGGACCCCATTAGTGAGACAGGGGTAGCCGAGTTGTTAGTTGGTTTAT
>CAWVWU010000073.1:0-16729 GCA_963933925.1 uncultured Puniceicoccaceae bacterium | reverse complement strand
ATGACCTATTCCTCGGCCTACTTCTCACATGAGACCGAAACTCTCGAAGAAGCACAGTCTGAAAAATACGACCGTCTATGCCGTAAACTGGGCATAAACTCTCTCCACCACGTACTCGAAATCGGCTGCGGTTGGGGAGGCTTCGCCATCCACGCCGCCAAGAACTACAACTGCTGCGTGACAGCCACTACTATCTCAAAAGAGCAATACATCGAGGCGACACGTCGCGTAAACGAAGCAGGACTACAAAACCGCGTCCACATCACCATGACGGACTACCGTAAATTGGAGGGGAAATTTGACCGAATTGCCTCCATCGAAATGCTAGAAGCCGTCGGCCAGGAGTTCCTCGGAGAATACTTCGAGCAGGTCGAAAACCTTCTCGAACCAGACGGACTCGCAGGAGTACAAGTCATCACCTGTCCTAACCCGCTTTACGATACTTTCAGTGGAAGAGTTGATTGGATACAAAAACACATTTTCCCAGGTTCACACCTTCCCTCCTCCCATGCCCTCATCGAAAACGCCCAAACGAGGGGAAATCTAGAAACCTACCACATGGAATCGTTTGGTCTACACTATGCACGAACACTACGTGAATGGAGAATTCGCTTCATGGATCAATGGACCAAAATTGAACCACAAGGATTCGACGAAGCATTCAAACGCAAGTGGGAGTACTATCTCGCCTATTGCGAAGCGGGTTTCCTCCAACGCCATGTAAACGTTTGCCAGTTAATTTTCGGTAGAGCCGACGAGACCGCCTATGCCTACGAAACCATTTCCAATAGCGAAAAGAACTCCCAAGGAGAAGTCGCTATACTAAACGCATCATGAATCCTTGGATCCTTTTCATTAGTGGATGGTTCTCAATCGCCATGATAATGACCATAACGTTTCGGTTTGCCTGGTTGCGAAACAACGCAGGCATCGTCGATGTTGTATGGACCTACTCTATAGGGATACTAGGAATCTACTACGCCCTAGCGGGGCCACTCGGATTCGGCATAAGGCAAACCGTCGTACTGCTACTCGTTCTCTTTTGGTCGATTCGACTTGGAGCCTACCTTTGGATACGAATAGCCAACGAAGAGGAAGACGGACGCTACAAATCCCTTAAAAACGCATGGAAAGACAATTTGAAGAAGAAGCTTTTCATATTCTTCCAAATGCAAGCGATAGCCGACAGCTTACTCAGTATAGCTATCCTTATAGCAATCCTAAATCCCTCTCCTTTTGGATCATTCACAGATTACGCCGGAATAGCCATTGCCTTGATAGCAATCATTGGGGAGAGCATCTCCGATAAACAACTACACTCCTTTAGAACAAAGTCAGAAAACAAGGGAAAGACCTGTCGAAACGGACTATGGCGGTACTCACGCCATCCCAACTATTTTTTTGAATGGCTCTACTGGTGGAGTTTTCCCCTCCTCGCTTATGGGTCGAGTTCTTGGATGCTAGCACTAATTAGCCCAATCGCTCTGCTCTACCTCATTCTGAAAGTAACCGGAATTCCTCCAACCGAAGCACAGGCAATCCTCAAACGTGGAGACGACTACAAATCCTATCAAAAGGAAACCAGTGCCTTTTTCCCATGGTTTTACAAAAACACAACTCAACCACCAAAAACATAACATGAAAGCAATAGAACTAGCAGAAAACGGACTCCTTCCATACTGGCTACTCCGCATGGGCATCCGCAAACGCGTCGGAAACAAACTTTCCATCGAACAATCGAAATCGACGGAGGATCAACTCAATTTCACCAAACGTCTCGCCTCCAGTCCAATCGCTCAAGACACCGAAGCCGCCAACACCCAACACTACGAAGTCCCCACCGTCTTTTACCAGTACGCTCTCGGACCCCACCTGAAATACAGTTCCGCCTACTGGCCCGAAGGCTGCACAACTCTAGCCGATGCCGAACAAGCCGCCCTCGAGTTAATCGAAAAGCGCGTCGAACTCTCCAATGGACAGTCCGTACTCGACCTCGGCTGCGGGTGGGGATCTTTCTCTCTCTGGGCAGCTCCCCGCTTTCCCCAGTCGACATTCCTAGCCGTGTCCAACTCTCACACCCAAGCGACCTTCATACGAGAAGAGGCAACAAAGCGAGGGATCGAAAACCTTGTCGTTGTCACTCAAGATATCAACGCATTCAACCCGCAGCAACAGTTCGACAGAATCGTATCAGTCGAAATGCTAGAACACGTGCGCAACTACGAGTCTCTCTTCGCTCGCATCGCCTCATGGATGCACCAAGACACCAAAATGTTTGTTCATGTGTTCTCCCACCGAAAGTTCGCCTACGCATACGACGCTGATAATCCAAATGAATGGATGGCTAAATACTTCTTTACCGGAGGCATCATGCCCTCTCACGCCCTACTGCCTAGCTTCGACAATCACCTCAAGATGGAAAAATCCTGGCTACTCGACGGTACTCACTACCAAAAAACATCCAACGCATGGCTAGATAACATGAACGCACACCAAGACGAAATCCGAGAACTCTTCAAGGAAACCTATGGGAGTGATAACGCCACACGTTGGATGTGGAGATGGCGCCTATTTTTCCTATCATGTGCCGAGCTCTTTGGATACAAGAATGGATCCGAGTGGGGTGTATCCCACTACATCCTCCGTAAGCAGGCTTAGCTCACAAGGTTTCACTCAAAATCATGTTAATAATCTTTAGCTTTCTCGTCGTCCATTGGTACGCCAGTGTATTTGCTCAAAGCTTCTTTCTTCACCGATACATGGCTCATCGCATGTTTACGATGAACCCCTTCTGGGAGAAGTTTTTCTATTTATTCACCTTCGCGACCCAAGGATCTTCGTTTCTGCATCCAAAGTCTTACGCCCAACTCCATCTCGAACACCACAAACACAGCGATACCGAAGAAGACCCCCATTCGCCCCACTTTTTCAAAGACGTTTTTGCCATGATGGTAAATACCGCCAAAGTATACCTCGATTTCAAATCAGGAAATCGCCATTCCAGCTCGCCCTATATCGAAGGTCTTCCAACGTGGTCGTTGGTAGATCGCCTCGGGAACAATCCTCTCATCCGACTCCTATTTTGCTTCGCATATACCGCTATATATTGGGCTTTCGCCCCAAACCTGTGGTGCTACCTCCTTCTCCCTATACACTTCCTAATGGGCCCAATCCATGGAGCATTTGTTAATTGGTGCGGTCACAAATATGGATATCGAAACTACGCCACCAACGACAAATCACGAAACACTTTTTTCTGGGATATATTCTTCGTTGGAGAAACCTTTCAAAACAATCACCATAAACACCCAAACCGCCTTAATTTCGCGGTCAAATGGTACGAACTCGACCTCGCTTATCCCATAATCTGGAGCATGACCAAACTTCAGATCGTGCGAAGTCATTAGCCCTGTCCCTACTCCCTCTGGTAGATAGCCTCCAGTAACGATCAAAAATATTAATTCAAAGCAATCCGAGAACGTTCCATACTAAATATGCTCAACAGTACCCTCTAGAAACAGATTTCAAGAAGACAGATTTTTATAATTTACTTGTGCACTGATGGCCTAGCCCGTGATTTTATTGGTTCGAATTATTTTTATACGGACAATTTTAAACACTCCAAAATCGAAACAGCCTTGATTGAACACCTCTTCAGAAATAGACAGAGCGATACCCAAGTATCAGGAGACGGCACCGTCCTTCAACTTCTCCGCGACGACACCATCGGCTCTCAACATCAACGCTTCATCATTGAACTAAAAAGCGGACATACCATCCTTGTCGCCCACAATATCGATATAGCACCCAAAGTACTTCATCTAAAGAATGGTGACAACATCGGGTTCTCCGGCGAATACGAATGGACGCCACAAGGCGGTGTCCTACACTGGACCCACAAAGACCCCGATGACATTCATCCTTCCGGATACCTCAGACACAACGATACGGTCTATCAGTAAGACTGAGAGATCTTAATGCATCCGAGCATCAAACCGTAAATTGTCCGTCCTCATAGATAACCTGCTGACTTCCATCCTCAAGGTATGCGGTCACTTTTCGATTCGAAGTGGCTACGATGTCAGTGTGGACAACAGAATTGTTATACCCCATTGACTCCCACTCTTCTTCGCTCACCTTCGACGGATCTCCTGTATAAGAATCTCGATACGCCGCACCGACAGCCAAGTGGGTATTCCCCCATTCGCCCCCGACGTTTTCGTCGTAGAGAGTTTCTCCCATAAATTTGGTTATCCGAGAAAAACGACGATCCGTTAAAGAAAACTCACCTATCTTATTCGCGTTCTCAACTGCGATCATTTCATTGAGCATCGTCTCTCCTTTAGAAGCCGTCGCCTTTGTAACAAGGCCATCCTCAAACTCCAAATACGCATTCTCAATCAACTTACCATAACGGTAAAGCGGTTCCGTAAAACGGACCTTTCCCTGGGTCCCGCGCCAATCCGGCGAAATAAATAATTCGAAGCTAGGAATATTTCGCCCCGAACCACCGAGCCACTTCCTCTGAGGACCAATCTGAACCCATAGGTCCGTATCATGTGCTTCGATATGAAGTTTTTCTACCGGCAGAGCATCGAGTTTGTCCTTCACTGCATAAAGTTCCGTGTACAGTTCGTTCCACTTCCCCGCCGGATCCTCTTCCCGCAAATAACACGCGTTTATGATCTGCTCCCAGTACTCTTCCAAAGTCATCCCGACTTCATCTGCCATCGCCTGGGTACCGTACAAAGCCAAGGTCCAGCTATATTTTCCTGAACTCTCCTTACTGCGTCGCCAGTCCATATAAGGCTTTAGACCCTTTTGGTGAGCCATAATCTTGTGGCTATCAACCGAATCGAGCTCATGCTTATCGTTCTCCGACAAAATAGCCACCGTGTGATCGATCTCATCGATCACCCCCTTATAGTATTTTTCAGGAAAGAAGGACAATTGATCCTCGCTCGCAAGATCATAAAACTCAGCCGCCATATCATCAGGCGTATAAAAAAGAATCGGGTGAGCCCCTGCTTTTAAGACTGCTCGTCTCAATGCCACCATCAAAGGCTTCGCTACCTCCGAAACTCGGATCTGAACGACCTCTCCTTTACGAACTCCCTCTCCTCCATTGAGAGCGAAATTAATCAATACGTTAGCATACTTATCAAGGATCTCAGCAGATGGAACAAAGCTCATACAAAACAACAAAGTCTGTATCCCCAAAAAGGCAAGGATCTCGTTTCATTTGAATCGCAACCGGGTTAATTTTCCCAAGTGCGAGGGGCGAAACGTCATAAAACCCATCTAACACTAATACGTGCCTTCACCAACCTATGCCAACAACTTCTTAGCCGTCGCTACAAAATCGTCGCTGAACTGCACAAATCGTTTCGCGACTTCAGGCTTCAGCGCATCACCATCCCAATCTGATCCCGTCACATATACAAAACGAGGAAGGATCATCATTCTAAAATCGAGCATCAAGGCATTCGCAAATGGCATGATCGCCATATAACTCATAGCTCCTCCTGCTGCACAGAGGAAACCTGCCAATTTCCCCTCCATCGTACGCCCAAACAACTCTACAAAGTTCTTCTGGGCTGCATTCGTACCATATACATAAATGGGTCCCGCAAACGCAACCGCATCCGCCGCCTCTACGAGTTGCTTCGTTGCCTGAACAACCGGGTCACCATAAGCCGCTCCACCATCACAGAACGGCAACTGAATAGCCTGTAGGTCTATCAAAGTTACCTCAAGCTCCTCTCCGCGGTACTTCGCTTCCAGCATTTTCGCCAATTCACGGCTACGGCTTTCTGGATTCAGGCTAGAACTCACAATTAGGATATTCATTGGACCAAAACAAATAGGAATATATTCTAAAAAGCGAGGGAGTAATCCAGCATCCTCATACGGACAACCCAATACACCCTCGCCCTCTTTGTTCTATAAACTCGGATCTACAGAACCATCTACTGCCTTCCTAAAGTAACACTCCAGTTGAGAAAAAACTTCGTGGGATGCTCCGTGCTCACTCACTTTATACACATCTTCCAACTTCTCTAACTGTAGCACAACCTGCGGCATTCGCTCATCCTCGCATACACGCAACCACATGCGACTCGTCGCCTCATCCGCATCCGGCATACACAATATACCATCCAAGTTAAACACACGACGGGCGAACAAACTACAAATATGCATCATCGCTCCCGGGTGATTCCTCACAACTAATTCCAATACCGTATTTTTCATAAACAGAACCTTTCAAAATTAAATATTCGAGTGAAGCATTTCACTATTCGCCCCCCCCGGGGCAACCATTGGGAATACATGTTGGTGCAAATCAATCGGAACATTGATTAGAACCGGCCCCTTGCGCCGTAGACCCTCCGTCAATGCAGCCAACGGATCTTCTTCTAGGGAGAGATCATAGGCAGCAACGCCACAGCCCAATGCAATCTGCGTAAAATCGACGTGACTGCTAAATTTGGACGCGAATATGTTTTTCCCATAAAACAAATCCTGTTGTTGGTGAACCAACCCCAATGAATTATTATTACAAATAATAATCTTAACGTTCAAATTCTCCTCGGCCGCAGTAACCAACTCCTGGATATTCATCAAAATACTTCCATCACCGGAAAAACAAACGACCGTGGCCTCTGGATCCTCAAGAGCCGCCCCCATCGCCGCTGGCAATCCAAAGCCCATCGTCCCCAATCCCCCAGAGGTCAAGAACTGACGGGGTCGTTCAAACGGATATGCCTGAGCAACACGCATCTGATGCTGCCCAACATCTGTCGTGATGATCGCACCCTCGCCCTTAAGCATTCGGCCAACGGTTTCAATGATGCCATAAGGAGACATCGGATCTTCCGAATCACGCGGTTCCTCCACGTACTCGGCCTTCAACGCAGCAACACGGCTCCGCCACTCCGATCGATCACTCTTCTCAATCGCATCGTTCAAGAAACTCAAGGCTTCGCCTAAATCAGCTTTCATCCCAATATTAGGATTCTTGATCTTCCCCAACTCGCTCGCATCAATATCAATATGAATGATCTTAGCATCGGGACAAAACTCCGCTACCTTCCCTGTCGCACGATCATCAAAACGTGCTCCAAAGGCAATCAACAGATCACACTCCTCCAATGCCTTGTTCGTAAACCGAGAAGCATGCATCCCCAACATTCCCATTGAACGTTCATCGTCCATCGGAATTGCTCCCAATCCCATCAAGGTCATTACCGCAGGTGTATCTGACTTCTCAATAAAACTACGAACGAGTTCACACGCATTGGAATGCATCGCCCCACCACCAACATAGGTAATCGGTCGCTTCGCACCCGCAATCATCGCTGCCATAGCTTCAATCTTCGCCGGATCGATCTCAGGAGCCTTATCAAGGCCACCAGGCTCAGGCCACGACTCGATTTCAATCGACTCGTCCTGAACATCCTTCGGAACATCAACCCAAACCGGCCCCGGACGCCCCGAAGCCGCAACTCGAAAGGCATCGGGAATAATATCCAATAATTCCCGAGCGGAACGGGCGAAATAGTTGTGTTTCGTAATCGGAACACTGAGACCGTAAGTATCGATCTCCTGAAACGCATCCGTGCCAATCAAAGCCTGCGGAACCTGTCCAGTAATACAAACAACTGGAATCGAATCCAACTTAGCATCCGCAACTGCCGTAATTGCGTTCGTTGCCCCAGGACCGGATGTCGCAAAGAATGCCGCCGGTTTACCTGTGATTCTAGCTTGCCCCTGAGCAATAAAGCCCGCCCCCTGCTCATGACGAGCAAGAATATGGCGAATCGATTCCGAACGCGAAAGAGCGTCGTACATTGGAAGGTTCGCCCCACCCGGGATTCCCGAGAGTTGACGAATGCCCTGTCGTTCAAGGAGTTTTATTATGATTTCTGCGCCTGTATATTTCATCTGAATGATTTGGTTCTTTTAAGGATTCTTAGAAGCACCGGATTTGAACGTTCAGGGCAGATAACAAAAAACCCCGTCGGTTCGTACCGGCGGGGTTTTTCGAGAAACTCGTGTTTCTGTTAACTCCGTAACGATACGATCGAATCGACCACAAGGACGACCACCACGTTGACGACCACGAGGCTGACAAGAGATAAAGCGTTCTTACTGATTGATGTATTGTTCACGGAATTAATAAATTAACTGTCGCCCTTCTCCCCAAATGCCTAAGCGAGGTCAAGTACAAATATCCGACAAAAGAGTTGGCAGCCTCAGTAATCACGACCACATTCAAACGTACCCCGTTTACATTCCCTCTCCCGACTCCCTATGATACGTGCTACCTCGATCATCCTATTCCTTGTACACGCCTTACTTCTCCCGCTTCATGCGGAAGAGGAACTCCAAGTGCGAAGCCGACACAATCTCGACGACAATAAACTCGCAATCCAGGGCTACGATCCAGTCTCATATTTTGACGGCACCCCTACTCTCGGAATGGAATCCATAGAAATCGAATACAAAGGCATCCACTATAGATTTAGCAACACTTCCAACCGCGATCGCTTCACCGCCGCCTCTCAAAGCTTCGAACCACAGTACGGAGGATGGTGTGCATACGCGATGCTCGACGACAAACAAGTCGAAATCAATCCAGAGCGCTTCAAGATCATAAACCAAAAGCTCTACCTCTATTATGATGCCTTCTGGGGCAACACACTAAAGAAGTGGAACAAGGAGGCTGAGGTAGAAACTGAAAACAGTCTTGTATCAAGAGCCGATAAGAACTGGGCAATCCAGTCCTCGTCAGGTCAATAAGCAACGCTTCCCGATTGACCCCAACACCTCTCCACACTACAAACTCCCACAATTTCCCATAGTAATAACAGTAAGACAAATACCTACACAATGAGACTCGAAACGAAATGCCTCCACGCCGGACAAGAACCGGACGCCTCAACAAATTCACGCGCAGTCCCCGTTTACCGCACTGCTGCCTATGTTTTCGATAATAGCGAACACGCGGCCAATCTCTTTGCCCTCAAAGAACTCGGCAACATTTACAGCCGCATTATGAACCCAACCCAAGACGTGCTCGAAAAGCGCGTCGCGGAACTCGAAGGCGGAGCCGCCGCTCTCGCCGTAGCCTCTGGAACGAGTGGAATTTTCTATTCAATTATCAACCTCGCCCAGGCAGGAGATAACATCGTCTCGGCCAACAATCTCTACGGAGGTACGTATACACAGTTTAACGACATCCTCCCGAAGATGGGAATCTCGACAAAATTCGTCGACCCCAACGACCACGCCGCCATCGCAGCCGCAATTGACGAAAACACTAAAGCCGTATTCTGCGAGACCATCGGCAACCCAGCTCTAGACGTCACCGACATTGAGGCCCTCGCAGAAATCGCCCACAAGAACAACATCCCCCTTATCGTCGACGCGACCTTCTCCACCCCATATCTCACACGCCCCATCGAACACGGAGCTGACATCGTAGTCCACTCCCTGACAAAATGGTTCGGCGGTCACGGCGTCGGAATCGGCGGAATCGTAGTAGACTCAGGAAAATTCAACTGGGCCAATGGCAAATTTCCACTCTACGACAATCCCGATAATTCCTACCATGGACTGCGCTGGGGACACGACCTCCCTGAGCCTCTCGCACCTCTAGCCTATATTTTAAGGATGCGCACGGTTCCTCTCCGCAATCTCGGTGCCTGCATCAGTCCAGACAATGCATGGTTCTTCATTCAAGGAATCGAGACCCTACACCTACGCATGCAACGCCATTGCGAAAATGCTCTCACTATCGCCAAGGCCTTACAAAACAACCCCAACGTCGATTGGGTCCTCTATCCAGGACTTCAAGACAACGCCAACTACGAGCTCAATAAAAAGTACCTCAACGGCGAAGGGGGTTCTATGGTCGTCTTCGGAATCAAAGGCGACGCCCAAGCAGGCTCACGGTTCATCGACAGCCTAAAACTCGTTAGCCATCTCGCAAACGTGGGAGACGCAAAGACTCTGGCCATCCACCCTGCCACCACCACTCACAGTCAGCTCAACGAGGAACAACAACGAGCAGGAGGAATCACGCCCGAAATGGTGCGCCTCTCTATCGGTATCGAACACGCCGACGACATTCTCGAAGACATCAACCAAGCTCTCCAAGCAGCGACAGCATAAGTTCAAATTGGCGGGAGAACGCAGGGAGTTCTCTCGCCCTTTTTACCCCATCCACACCCAAATTGACACCAAGCAACCCTTCATCTTGTAAAAACCTTTAATGGTTTGAACTTAGATCTATGATTTGTGAGCGTGTCTTATGAATCCAGAGCGCCATCCACGCTGAAAACCGAGAAGTCTACTTAGGCCTACCATCGAGATGATTATTGGTCCCACGACACACAACTCCATCAACTATGAAACAAGTAATCCAACTGTTCATCGCGTTAATATTCACAAACTTACTCTCAGCTGACTTACCCAAAATCGCTGTAGTCGATTTCACATCCGAGGTACATACTCAGCTAACTTTCGGCCTTCCCAATCAAATAACGGAAGACCTTGTAAACACTGGTATGTTCGATGTTTATGAACGTAATAAGCTCGAGTCCATAATGGAAGAACAAGGCTTCCAGTCATCAGGATTCACTGATCCTCAGAGCTCAATCGCACTCGGAAAGCTCATGGGTATTCAGTACATAGTAACGGGTCAAATCTCCGACTATGGGCAAGAGAAGAAGACATTTTCGGGGTACAATGTCCGGAGTACAACCGTCTATTACCGACTCAAAGCAGGTATACGACTAATAGACGTAGAAACTGGACGAATACTCTTTTCGCAAAGCGGAACTGCAGAGGAAAAAGTGGTACAAAGCCAAAACAATAGACACTCCGATACGACAATGGATTCACGCCTAGCCGAGATCGTCTCTTCCTACCTCGTTGGTGAGCTCGCCAAGCAAGATGTGTTCAACCAAAACGACTCAGCAGCTGAAATGGCTACCGTATCAATAGAATCCACACCAGAGAGTGCTGATGTAGAAATTGATGGCGTCTTTTACGGTAATACAGGGACATCGTTCGAGATCCCAGTTGGGCTCAATACAATTCAAGTAAGTTTACCTGGGTACGAAATATGGGCAAAGAAAGTCATGGTTAAAGATGGCCTAAAATTCACCGCTAACTTAGTAAAAAAAGTAGATACACGGATCGAAGTAGAAGTTAACGAGAATTAATCAGCCAACTGATTTCACAAAAAAAACTGCCCAAGATTGGCAGCCTTTTTTTTTTGCATTCAACCAAGAGTCAAATCAGCTATCAAATTCGAGCGAATCGCCGCGCTTAGGCATAACTCCTTCAATCAATTCACAGTAGGATACTTTCTCGGATACACGATTCACCTTTACCTTCCCAAGTACTTCACCTTCGAATACATCTAGAATTTCTCCCGTATCAGGATCAGTCAAAACCTCCCCCTTCTCTCGTATTGAAAAGCTATTGCCTACTTCCACTCCGTAATCTTCCCCGCGATTGATTACGATCATCTTCTCAGATTTCGCCATTACGACGTTGGCTGTTACCTTAAAATCCTCCATTTCACTCGCGATAAACATTACAGCCTGCACAATACAATCTTGAGCAGCTTCGCCCAATGACGTTTTCTCAAACCCACCGAGACTCCCGGAAACACCTCTTTTGTAAAATCCAACTTTCAGTTTCGAACTTCCCGCTTTTCCTTCGACACGCTGACTCGCAACGACCTGACCACTCGTTGTATCGATCAATTTAACTACGAGTTCAATCGTCGCTTTTTTCTTACTCCCACCAATTCGAACTCCCTGAAAACCGATTCCCCCGCTATCTCCACTAGTATTCTGATCCACTCGGGTTACCGCACCTGTCGCCATATACTTTGCACTGCGAATAAGACCAGTCTGAGCCACTGTACTCGACTCCGCCGCACGACCACTCGCCTGTAAATCCTGTTCAGAAAATACCGTCTGCAAATCCTGCCGTTCGAGGACCACAAATCGACCAGAGTCAAACAATGCAGACTCAAGCATAAGTG
This sequence comes from uncultured Puniceicoccaceae bacterium, assembly GCA_963933925.1. GTDB lineage: Bacteria > Verrucomicrobiota > Verrucomicrobiia > Opitutales > Opitutaceae > JAKYXN01. The sequence continues at coordinate 4,665 of CAWVWU010000073.1, read as the reverse complement.
CCATGTTATCTCCGAGTTCCCACTGCCCCCTCCAATTAGCCTGGTTCTCAAATTTACTAACACCCAATGCATGTTTTACGCCTTTATACTCCCCCATTTCTTCACGCAACTGCGCAGACGAATCCTTCGTCTCGGTCTTTTTTTTCATCATTTTTCCAAACTGAGCGGAAGCGGGAAAAGGAATGGAAATCGAAACGGCAAAAGCCGCGAGGACAAGATATATGGATTTTACTTTCATGAAGGATATTGGTGCGAGGTTACACAAGGGTTTAGTTCAGGTCGTTAGACAATAATGCCACTAAATAGATCTACAAGTAGGACTAACATAAAAATGATGTCCACGGTCAATTTCAATTCCAAACCGACTCCACCATAGAAGTAGAATCGGCTGCTACCTTAGCTGATACAAAACACCACTCCGCCAAGAGGGAGCGAGCTCAAGACATTCCAAATCTCCTGAGACATTGATTTCGCGTACTACGACTTCTATTCAGCGACCTTTTTCCTTCATGGATTAATGCAAATCGCATGAGTTAATACCTCCTGACTCGAAATTCAAATAGTCCAATTAAACTATTGTCTCGATTTTACACATTTTTCTAATTCTAATTCTAAGCTGTAGATTATAACCACACCAACCAAACCACACAGTTCACTTATGGCCAACGAAACAGTACCAACAGAAGCAATCGACGCGGCAATCGCAGCAGAATCCAGCTCGTCAAGCGTTGATGTAGCCGGATATGCAGACCAAGCTCTTGACACACTAATCACCTACGCACCCCAATTGGTAGCAGCGTTCTTGATTTTCGTCATAGGAAAATGGATCGCGGGTCTAATCCGCAATGGAGTCAAAAAGACAATGACCAAGCGTAACGTCGATCCAGCCCTCATCAGCTTCGGATCAAGCATGCTTTATTACGCTCTTGTGATTGCAGTCGTGATCGCCCATGGGTTAACAAAGCCGACTACTGGGGCGTATTCTTCGATTTCCAGAAAAACATCAAGCAACGCTTGGACAAGGAAGGCGTCTCCATACCATTCCCTCAACAGGATGTATGGATGCATCAGGTCAGCGGCCAGTAAGCCAAGACCGATCCCTACGATCTCTTTTCAAAGAAGCCTCGGAGTCACTTCCGAGGCTTTTTCGTAGTAACAAATCAGCAATCTGAACGTCCCCCTACCCTTTTGCTGTTGCCTGAAAAAAAAAGCACTGCCAATAAACCAATCTCTTGAAACCAAACGATACAAATTCCCCCTCAAGTAATAAGCCCCTATCACTCGGGGTCATCTTCTTGACCATCTTCATAGATCTAGTCGGATTTAGTATCATTTTCCCTCTCTTTCCCGAGATCCTAAAGCACTACGCACAGGACGGCCTTCTTCTTCAACTAACGGATAAGATAGACACCTTCGCAGCCTCAACAGGGATGAGCGACCGCTTTACGCCAGTTCTATTCGGTGGAGCCCTCGGCTCTATCTACGCGGTGTTTCAATTCATTTTTTCCCCGATATGGGGAAGCTTGTCCGACAAATATGGCCGCCGCCCAATCCTCCTCATAACCACCATCGGCACCGGTCTAAGCTACATACTCTGGTTCTTCTCAGGCACCTTCACACTTCTAATCGTCGCTCGTCTCTTTGGAGGGGCAATGAGCGGTAACTTGTCAGTCGCCACCGCCGCAGTGGCAGACGTTACCACTGAGAAAAACAGATCCAAGGGAATGGGTCTCATTGGGGTAGCATTCGGCCTCGGGTTCGTGCTCGGACCCGCACTTGGCGGCTATTTCTCCGGCTTCAACCTCCTCGAATCCAATCCTGAGTGGGCTCAATTCGGCGTTAACCCATTCTCAAGTGTCGCCCTCATCGCCGCGGTCCTATCAATCGTAAACATCGTTTGGATCACACTAAAATTTAAAGAATCCTACGCACCACGGACAGAACGTCAAATCCGTGCCGCGAATCCATTCTCGCGCCTGATGGCTACGCAAACACCTCCGGTTAGAAAAACAAATTTCGCCTACCTCATCTACATCATAGCCTTTAGCGGAATGGAGTTCACTCTCACCTTCCTGGGTGCAGATCGCTTTAACTTCGGCATTCCCGCGATCACCAAGATGATGATCTTTATTGGCTTCATCCTCATCCTAACCCAAGGAGGCATCGTCCGTCGCATGGCTCCCAAGATAGGTGAAAAGAAAACAGCAACGATCGGTCTCGTATTTGTCGCGATCGGACTAGTCTGGATCTCGCAAGCACCGAGCATCACCCAACTTTACATCGGTCTCACATTCATGGCTCTCGGAGCCGGTCTCTGTAGCCCAACACTCACCGCACTCGTTTCTCTCTACTCCCATTCGGACGACCAAGGAAAAGCCCTCGGGGCGTTCCGTGCAATCGGTTCTCTCGGAAGAGCAATAAGTCCAATATTTGCCGGAATGATCTTCTGGTGGTTCGGCTCAGAAAGTCTCTACCTAGGCGGGGCCGTTCTCGTCGTGATCGCAGCCTACTTCTGCAGCCGCCTGCCTGCTCCAAAAAACAAAGTTACTTAGAGTTCGTCAGATCGTCGAAACCGAAACGCTCCCGCTCCATCCTGACCGTCACGCCAAGGTTGGCTCACGATCGAGTCTTCAAGGGTAAATATTCCCTCGTTCTCTCGTTCAACGAACCATTTCGCAACCTCTGCATTTTCCTCCGGGTCAATGCTGCAGGTGCTATAGACTAAACTGCCGCCTCGTTTGACGAATTTCGACGCCGCCACTAGCATTTGCTTCTGCAAGGCCAGAACCTCTTTGTATTGCTTTGGTTGCAAGCGCCACTTCACGTCGACTTTGCGCTGCATCACCCCCGAGTTACTACAAGGAGCATCTAGCAAAACACTATCGAAGCTTCCAATGTCTTCAGGATCTAGGGCAAAAACATCAGCTCCTTTAATAGACACATTCGAAATCTCGAAATTTTCTAAGTTCGACTTCAACCTATCGAGACGAGGCCCCGGAAGATCTACCGACAAAACAGTCCCACCAATCGCGTCGATTTGCTTCGCCATCGCAATCGACTTCCCCCCTGGGGCCGCACACAAGTCCAGTATTCGCCCGTTCGACGGGACAGAACTCGCGAGCGAAACCGCTCCGCCAGCTGCTGCATTCTGCACGTAACACAATTTGTGATCCAATGCCTTCTGCATTAAAGACCAATCTCTTCTCGGTGCTTTAAAATAAGGAGCCTTCCTCAAAACGAAACCTAACTTCTCCAATTCCTTCCCCTGAACTTCACCTAAGGCCAAAACAAACAATTCAGACTCGGACTGATTCCATTCCAAATACGATTCCACCTCCGAAAATTCGAACTGCCTTAACCACCGCTCCACCATCCACTCCGGATGACTATATCGAACCGCAAGATCTCGAGCAGTCGAAAGTGCTCCGACTTGCAACTCCGCCAAACGTGGACCTACTTTACGTAAAACCGCATTTGCCAACCCAACTTCCACTCGACTACACTTACGCTTAATCTGCTCCACAGCGTGATCAACCACCTGTGCACTCTTCGCCGGATCACGCAAAATCTCAAAACTAGCCACCAAAAGACGGGCATAAAGACGCGGTTTCGGCTTTTTTTTCAAAAAAGTCCCCAGGGCTGCTTCCAGCAAAGAGAGGTGCCTCACCGTGCCATACAACAATGCCTGACAAGCACGCCTCTTACCCCCATCTTCCTCGACAGAAAGGCGTTCCATTAGATGTTGAAGCCTTGCCGGCTTCGCCAAAAATCGTCGGACCATATCGGTCGCATAGTCCCAAGAAGATTCACTCATAGCGAAGCAAGGGACCATGATTATTAGTGACTCATTGACAACTCCATAAAAAGAATTCTCTCTAGTTCTTTGCACACCTATTTACCGAAGATGAACGAAGAAGTCGTACAAGAAATCATTTCTCGCAAACCCGAGCTTAAAGCAGCCAAGGCTAAGCTCCTATCGATGCAACCTGGGAATTTTTGCATCCACCAAAGCTGGGGATTTGGCCAAATTAAGGATTTCGATGCTGCTGATACAAAGCTCATCATCGATTTCGAAGGAAAAGAAGGACACCGTATGGACCCTGGGTTCTGCGTTGCCACGATGCAGGTTCTTCCTCCCGACCACCTTTTGGTGCGCAAGGAGACAGATCCAGCAGGTCTCGACGATCTCGTCGCCAACCACCCAACTGACCTTATTGTAGAATTGCTCAAGCAGTACGAAAGCCAAGCGGCCAGTACTACTGAAATCGAAAGCGTTCTCAGCCGGGTTATCGGCCCTATCAAATTTAAGAAATGGTGGACCGCTACGAAGAAGCTCCTCGCAAAGGACCCTCGCGTCGCAGTTCCCCCTCGCAAGACCGGTGTCTACGTTCTTCGCGACCAACCTATTAGCTTCGAAGAAGAAGTAATAGAAGAGTACAACAGTACTCAGTCTGCTAAGCGGCGCGTCGTTCTTGCAGAACAACTGCTCGACACAGCAAAGGAAAAAACAGAACTCCACGAAACACTCGCTGTCGTTCTACACACATTGGCGACAGCCGTTAAGGATAGTAACCAGCTCACAACCGGAGAAAAACTCAAGGGAGCATGGATCCGCAATGACCTCGCGATCATCCTAGAAGTTGACGTAGAGCAATTCGAGCCAAG
>CAWVWU010000072.1:0-16983 GCA_963933925.1 uncultured Puniceicoccaceae bacterium | reverse complement strand
ACTAATCGCCCTCGTGCTTCCCCTCGCTGGCTTAGCACTGAATTCAGAAATCGAATTCCCAGTAGATTTTCAACATCCTTGGATCTACGCGATGACCGTTATCAACGCTCTCGTACTCTGCGTCCCAACTGGAATCTCGCGTACTTGGAATCAAGGACTCTGGATTGCGAGATGCCTGACATTCCCCTTCACGGCCTACTTCTTTATCGTATTTCTTCCTTTCTTACCACTATCAATCCCAGCGATGATCGCCGTCGGTGCCGGATTCCTAATCCTAACGCCTACCGCTCTCTTTGTCTTCCATCTCCAAAAGCTCTACAAGTCCTACCAATCATCAGATACCCACCCCGCCTCGTATTGGGTTACTGGGGTCTTAGCAGTGAGCATAATTCCAGGGTTCTTCGTCGTAGAAGCAAATCTGATCAAGGGAGAACTCGACCGAAGTATGGACTTCGTTCTTAATCCGGATTTCACGACAGAGCAGTCCTACTCTGGCAGCCCCTTTCTAGCCGCTAAAAGCTTTGAATGGCTCAATGATTTCAAGAACGGAGTCAACTACCCGATCATCAGCTCACTGAGAATGAACATCCTTTTCAACGGACTCATCCTACCGGATAGAAAACTAAAACCGCTCTACGAAGCATTCACCGGCGAAAAAATGAGTACTAAGCCATCTAATTCGGACAACTTCCTAGGAACGAGCAGCGGTTCAATTCGTTCTCTCCGCCGCGCCCGAACCCCGCCGCCTCTTCCACGAGCAAAGCTTCAGAGCCTTAAAACAGAAGTCGTTTACAACGAATCGAAGGACCTATCCGTAACTCGACTACAACTCGACATGCAAAGCGGACCTTCCCTAGAAAGCGAATTCAAGGCCACTCTTTCTCTTCCCGAAGGAACTTGGATCACGGGCTTCGCTCTCTACATCGGTGACGAACGAGTCGAAGGCCGACTTTTCGAAAAGTCCTCCGCACTCTGGGTGTATCGTATGATCAGAGACGACGACCGCTCACGCCCTCTAAAAGATCCCGCTACACTCACACTCGACTCAGAGGGCAACTATAGCCTTCAAGTATTCCCTTTCAGTCCCGAGCAAGTTCGCCGTGCCGAAATCGATATCGCGTCACTGCGAAAGACAACAGGTTCCCTCGATAGTCAAAATAGAAGGACTACATTCTCAATCTCAGACAGTACGCCACACGCTAACCTGACTGAACGGATCGATACAGAAAATGGCACAGGACTTCTGATAAATACCGACAACTTGCCTGAACATCTACTCACAACACGCCAGCCATTCCTCGAAATATTGATCGATCGCTCAAACAACGGACTCAGCTCAGATGCGATTAATCAAAGTCTAAGAGAATTGAGAGAACGCTATTCTCACATAAGCCATATTCGACTCTCTCTGGTAAACTTAGAATCACAGACTATTTTCAAGGATCCTCTTCCTTGGGAACAGGCCATCCAAAAGCTTACAGAGCTAAACATAGAAGAAGCTTTTCCACTCCAATTCGGTTTTCTTCTAGAAAACGCTCTCGGGAAATTAGCTATGGACAACTTGAATACTGAAAACTCAGTCTCTCGCTACCCAGTCTGGGTAATACTAAACAACGGTAGTCCAGTCACCAGTGAATCAAGCTATGAGCCTTTTGAGAGGAGTTTTCCTGACTCCCCTTCACCAGTCTACGTCACTCACTCAAAAAAGATAACAACCTCTTCATCTTCCACAAAAAAACAGAAGCCAGTCTACCTAATTAAGGTAGGAAACTCTATTCGAACTGTAGCAAAGAACACTTCAAATTCATGGCTCCGTTTTCCAAACTCAAATGCTGACGATTCAATCGAGATCTATGACGCCACCCAAGAAAACTGGATTAGACTGGACGATTCAACACACACGCACAACAAGCCTGCATTAGGCCAGATCGCCTCATTCGACATTTTAAACCATTCCACTCTCCTCAACCCAGCTTCAAAGCAAAGCCTCAGAAATCAACTCGTCGCCCTATCAAAACGACTCAACGTACTGGGTTCATCCACTGCATTCATCGTACTAGAAAACGACGCCCAATGGAAAATACTCGAAGAGAAAGAACAACAAAAATTGAGTTCTCACAACTCCCTCGAATTCGACGAAACTCCCGAACCGTCTTTCTATCTGCTACTCGCAATCGCAGCGACGTTTTTGCTAATAAGAGGAAGGACGCGTAAAGTAGTCTGATCAGAATTAACGCGGCAGTTGGGTCCCCCTTCTAGGCCCCTTCGCTTCAACATCTTCACTTAAACATCCCCACGTTGATACAAATCAAAGAGGGCCTGCGTTCCGCAATCCTCGCTACCCGACGCCGCCAACTCATCATAGAGTCGCTTCGCTAAGCTCAGTCCTGGCAGCGTAATCCCCATCTCCTCTGCCGATTCCAACGCAATCCGCATATCCTTTATAAAATGCTTCACATAGAACCCAGCGGCAAAATCATCCTTAAGAGCACGGGGTATCAGGTTAGTCAACGCCCAGCTCCCCGCCGCTCCACTTTCAATACTCTTCAAAACCGTAAAAGGTTCCAAACCTGACTTCTTCGCGTAGTACATAGCCTCACACACACCGATCATTCCTGACGCGATCACAATTTGGTTCGACATCTTCGCATATTGACCAGAACCGGATTTGCCTTGATGCACGATATTCTTACCCATTGCTTCCAAAACCGGCAGAGCCTTATTGAAAGTCTGCTCGTCACCACCAACCATAATCGATAACGCTCCTTCACGAGCCCCTTTGTCCCCTCCAGAAACGGGAGCGTCCAAGGCCTCGATTCCCCTCTCTTTAGCGAGGTCACTGATTCGTTTGGCGAGGACAGGACTTGAAGTGGTCATATCAATAAGGACCGCACCGGATTTCGCAGCACTTATAATGCCCCTTTCCCCTAAATAGACTTCTTCAACGTCCACCGGAAAGCCAACGATGGTAATGACAAAATTCGCGTCGGTCGCGGCCTCCATCGCACTAGAGGCCCAAGATGCACCCTCGGCCACCAAAGCATCCGCCTTAGACTGTGTCCGCGTAAACACACTGACATAATAACCCGCTTTCATTAAATTTCGGATCATGCTCGCTCCCATTACACCCGCACCAATAAAACCAATTTTTCCCTTACTCATCTTCGTATTCGTAATTCTAGATTATCCTTTTCTCTGGTATACACCGATCTAATTAGGCTCACCAACCACTTAACACAGTAGAAACTCAACGAGCCCAAATGGGTTCGCATTCTGTATTTCCACTTTGTTATTACGATAGGTCAGTACAGAATTCAAGTAATTCCAGCACAACCTTTCCCTCGCTTCATGATCAAGCGTAACGACAGGACCTAGTCTTTCAGAGGGACTAAGAGATCCATCGTTAAACTTGAAACGACCTTCCGCTATCAGTTCATCCAATCAACAAGGATCGTATATACCTAAATTCCAATCAGCGGATAAAGATCTCTATTCAAAATTGCGATCTACCGGTGGGTAGCGTACGCCCAATCTCTTCGACGCGATAACCCAACCCGGTATCCCCAAAGCTGCTGGTATTCAATTTTCCATCGACTCTCTGATAGAGCCCCGGATGAACGTCCGCTTCTAGGGACGATGCATCGGGATAATACTGCATCGCATTCGTCTCCAAACCCATGATAGATCCAGAGTGTGCTGCCAACTGAACATGTGGGATTTGAGCCAACATAGGATTCGTAAGGTCCTGAACCATAATAGGCGTCGCATGAGAACGTGCCCAAGCTTGCATAAGTAACGCATTGCTTTGCGTCTTACAGGGTTTCAAAGCTACGCCCGACCACCCCCTAGCCATTCTTTCACGAACAAGCTCCCAGTCATGAGCACGCTCGGATCTTTAAAGCCTTAGACATCTATAACGAACTCAATCACCCATCTTAAAGACCATTCCCAAAATAGAATCAGGATCTTTGGTAATCTCAGCTGTCCGGTCATCAATTTCGTCAAAAGGAACGACATGCGTGGTAAGATTCTCTACAGCAACCTTCCCCTCTGCAACGAGCCTCAAGCAAAGCTCAAGATTGGTACGTGTGCTCCAACGCACGAATACATCTCCATAGTCTGCCCCACGTTCCCACGCCTTGTCGTGATAACCAGGACCTGTTCTCGAAGATCGCCGTATATCCAAGTTCGTCAAACTCCGTGTAAACGGAAACTCAGCTCCACCCACAACAACCATAACGCCCATAGCGTGCCCATCTGGGGACACCTTCATACATTTCTCTAGGGCGTGAGCTGGTTTTTCTGCACTACCGCCCAAAGCGATACAGCACAAATCCAGACCCTTTCCATTTGTAAACGCCTTCGTTGCTTCGATTGGATCGTCTTTGCCCACAAGAACAGTCGCATCGATCCCCATCCGCTTCGCATCTTCTAAACGTGCAGGTATCGTATCCCAACCAACGACAAAACAACCTGCCAATTGAAAAAGACGTGCGGTAAGTAGACCAACAATACCAAGCCCAGCCACTGCCACATATTGCCCTAGTTCGGGTTCTGCTCGACGAACCGCCTGCATCGCTGTTCCAAGCAACATCGCATAAGTACCCTTCTCAAAACTCACTTCAGATGGAAGAGCGATCACAAGATTCTGCGGTACTACGGCATGACTCGCGTGCTGAGCGTAGCGTGCCCCGACAGCGGCGACTCTGTCACCAACAGCCACAGTAGTGACTCCATCGCCCACAGCACTAACGATACCCGTATTCGAATAGCCGAAAGCCTCACGATTTAAACTATCATCTGGTGTCGATTGCAGATCGCGGAATCCACGCCACCCTCCAGCAGCCTTATTTCCTGCTGTGACAGGTCCCTTTAATTCAGTACCTGGGCTAACCAGCGATGCTTTGACCTCAATGAGCACCATACCGGCCTCAAGCTCCGGCATTTTAGATTCTACGACCTTAAAGGTTCCGTTTCCTATGATCGAGACGACTCTTCGTTTTTCCAATTTCATTGTATCTATTTTTTAAACTATTATCAACCTTACGCCTCTACAGAATAGTGCTTTGCGATCAGTTCCTTTAAATATCCTAGATCATCCCTAAGGGGCTGTACGACTTCATCTCCTTCGCACATTTTCTGATCCGCATTCTTATACTCTGCTGTGATGCAAATCGGTTTATCGAACCCACGCTTTCCGAGTTCCGATATAACCGTTGTCCACGAAGTATACCCTTCCTTAGCTGACACCCATGTCCGATTCCAAACCGCAACACCATCGCCGTCCGTTCCCACAGTAAAACGCAGCCCATTCTTTAAGTTTAGCATCGATAGACGCTCCCATGCGATATCGATTGCAATATCCTCTCGCTCCCCTTCCAAGCCAGTATGACCAACATCCAACACGGCACTTACTGCCTTGGAATCCAATGGTTCGATAGCGTGTATAATACTCAATGAACTACACGCGAATGAGTCACAATGATTCTGTAGACCTATCGAAACACCCGCTTCCTTCGCAATGGGAGAAAGTTCTCTACATCGAGAACGAAAACGCTCCACATTCTCCATATACCCCAAAGCCGCATCAATACGAAGCATCGTTCTCAGCACCGGTACACCCGCCGCCCCACAGGCTCGAATTGCTTCCGCAGTCAGATCAGTAGCAACACTATAGATTTTTAATCCACGACTTTCGAAGACCTTAGCGGCCGCTGGTAGGTCGGTTGCTATCGATTCCGGATCTACTTGAAATCCTTTTCGTACGGGAAATTCTACTCCGTCAAACCCTAGATCCAACACCTTATCGGCAAGCGCCTCAATATCTAGGCCTTTCCAAGGCTTTGTAAATACAGTGATGGGCGGAAGCCCGGTTTGTTTATTTGTACTAGTCATTATTTTTAAATTTATCGATTAAACGAACGGCCTTTCCAAATCATCAACCTCCAGGTAACACTCATTGATGCTGCCGGAATGAAGGGGGAAATGATGACAAGTCCGAGTCGCTAGTAACTCAGACGAAATCCATTCGATTTAATCGAATGGAAAGAGAAACCATGTAAACGGATCGCCCCCCTCAAAAAAAAGAGGGCAAATTTGGCTGATGGTGAATGTTGGCTGTGCAGATCATCGAATCGATACTCTCGCTCCGATGCTCTACAGTAGAAACCCAAAGAGTCTACGTTTTAGAGGACGTCATTTTGGTAAGAAGAGACCCTACTACCCCCAAATAGGTTTTTGAAGCAAAGGATTGCTAATATCGTATGACTAAATAAAGTTTTGTCTGAATTTCAGAAATCATTTCTCCCATAAATGGGCAAAATAATACCAGTTACCATGCAAGATATCGCTGATGCCGTAGGCCTCAGTCAGTCGACGGTATCACTCGCCTTACGCAACCATCCACGCATTCCAGAGGCTACCCGTGAGCGTATCGCAAAGACCGCGTCGGAAATGGGTTACCAGTCCAATGCCCCAATCTCCACGCTGATGGCACGTATCCGTGCCAATCGCCCAATCGAGCAACACGCTACCATAGCCGCCATCACCAGTCATTTGGCTGATCAAAAACGACGTCACAAACCCGCATTTCACGCCAATTGGAAGGGAGCCAAGAAACGAGCCCGTCAATTAGGCTACCAACTCGAAGAGTTTGCTTTAGACCGCGAAGGAATGACAGCAACCCGCCTAGGAGATATTCTCAAGGCACGCCATATCGAAGGTATTATTGTCTTCCCTTTTTTTCCACCCGGAAAACTCGACCTACCATGGGAACACTTTTCTTCAGTCACCATTGGCTACAATCTTACTGAACCGAAAATCAACCGCGTATCTGCCGATCAATACGGGGCGATGAAAACCGCTATCGATCAGCTTCGCAGTCGTGGTTACCAGAGACCAGGTATGGTTGTCGACGCTCAACTCAATGACCGCAACGAACGTCGCTGGATGTCTCCATTTTGCGGCTACGAATTTAACCGCGATACAAACCTGAAAGAAAGCATCCTCCTAATAAACGGAAAGGACGCCACCGGATTTCGCCATTGGCTAGATACCTATCGACCCGACGTCATAATAGGCTGTGGCATGCTACCGATTCGAAAGTGGATCGAAAGCCATGGACTATGCATTCCCAAAGACATTGGCTTAATCGGCATTTCAGATGCCTTTTTCTACACCCAAGACTGTGCCTACGTTAACGAAAATCAAGCTCTGGTCGGATCAGCAGCGATTGACCAAGTCGTCGCCGAACTACAACGCAACGAACGCGGAATTCCCAAACAACGCACTGAACTTTTTATGCCTGGTCAATGGGTCGATGGCGACACTCTCCACCCGAGTTCGATAAAGTAGAATCGTTGTTTCAAAGAGCCCTACTCAAAGCTACTTGTCATATTCAGCGAGTCGATTGGAACTGATCAAACTCTGAACCTTGCCAACGTAAACATAGCCTTCTTGCGAATAACGAGTCATGCCTACCGCCAATTCATAACCAGTAATCGTTGCGTCACTTCGCCGCAATGCCCGCCGAATTGCTCGCATTGATCCATAAACACTATTTGTATTTAAATTATAAATATACGCATCAAAACACTCCCTCGGATTTGAAAAGCTCTGCACCTCGTAGGTTTTCCCAGCCGGTCGCCTCCTCGGGATCATCCCGCACCCAGGTTCATAACACCAAATCCCATACAAATTATTGCCCTTCGTAGCAAAACGAGACGTCCCCCAAGCACTCTCCAAGGCAGCCTGAGCCAACGCTAAAGATGGGGGTATAATATCCACCCGTGCCAACACATCTCTAAAAGTAAGAGCGTCGACGCCATCATCGGGATTAAACTTATACGACAACTCTATTTCCCGCAATCGATCCAGTTCCCTATTACTCAAAGCTCCCTTTTTTTCAAAAACCTCCTGCAAATCCAAGACCTCTTCACGAAGCCGCAACACCTCCCGATTTGAAGATTCAATAAATGGAACTAAGAAATCAAAAAATGCCTTTTTTCGTTCGGCTATATCGACGACTTTTGAAAAATCAGGCAAAGTAACCGGTTTTCGAGAAACCCTCTCGATAGGCCCCGACCGATAGAAATAGAAGATCGTTAGCAATACGGCAAACAAACCCGCAGCCGCCACGAGTAAACGCGCCCGAGAGCGCTCCATAGAAACGCCCTCTTTTAATGCTTCGACATTTTTATTCCGTGTCATCGACCTAAATAACAAATGTTAAAGCACTGCCACATGCCCCTCTTAAAACCGTTTCCCGCTAGATTGAGTAGCAAAACCAAATAACCAAATAACATTACCAAATCTATAGATCGCGGTCCAACCGCTTTAGGTGGAGGAAAACCACCCCGTCCATCCAATATTCCACATAATTTGACTGCGTTTGCACGCGATCCGTCCAACCGTTGGCTGCTTTACCTGCATTGGCTGGTGATACCAACTCCAATTCACCATGCCACCATGTTCTATATCCAGAAAAACGCTCGTTAGATATCTTTACCACGATTTCCTTTTCCTTATGCCCCGGCACCAGTTGAAGAAAAACATTCCCTTCCTTATCGATTTTTAAATCGTTTACCACCGAACGATTCATTGTGATCGCTTCATAGACACCGAAATGACTCTGCGACTCCCCAGCGTCCTGAGCCAACGCGACAGAGCTGGAAAAACTTGATAAAAATACGACCAAAAGAGACAAATAGAACGCTTTCATTAAACGACGACTATTGAAGCTCTTCCTGAATGTCAAAACCGTTGGAAAGGGAATTCAGATCGCTAACCTGATCGCCTACCCGACTCCCCAAAAGTTTCCCTCAAGAGAAAACGGGCCTTCTTCAACCAATAATATGCAGTTTCTACGAATATGAACCTTGATTGTCCGTATAAAACCCACACCGTCCCAACAGAATCCGATGATAAGAAAACTTGGCAACCGCAGTATTTCCCTAGTCAACGAGCTCGGCGAACTCGCCATATTCGGAGGAACCTCTCTCGTATCTCTATTCCCTCAGAGGAACAGACTGGAAAAACTGATTCGTGCCATCTACGAGATTGGAGTACGCTGCGTCCCAATAACCTTGATTGTAGGCCTATTCACGGGGCTCGTTCTAGGACTACAGCTCTTCTACGTCCTCACTAAATTTGGCTCGGAAAGTCTGCTAGGGCAGGCAGTAGCCCTCTCCATTATCATGGAAATCGGCCCCGTTTTCACCGCGATAATGATTGTGGGACAAGCGGGTTCGGCTCTCTCCGCGGAACTCGGTATCCAACGCAACGCCGAGCAAATCGACGCGCTCCAGACGATGGATATACGTCCAATTGGCTTTCTCGTCTCACCGCGCGTCTTTGCCGCCGTGCTCTGTTTTCCGATTCTCACAGCTTTTTTCGACATCGTCGGAATATTAGGAGGCCACCTATCTGGAGTCGTCATGCTCGGTGTAGACAGCGGGGCCTACTGGGGACGTATCTTCGATAGCGTTACCACCAAAAACATCGTTGACGGGCTCCTCAAAGCCTTCGTATTCGGCATCCTCACCACTCTCATCTGCTCTTTCCAAGGCTACTACACCCACATCAAAGCCAGCGTGCCTGGATCACGAGGGGTTTCCGAGACGACGACACGAGCGGTTGTTATTTCAAGCATAGTCATACTCGTCGCAGATTTCCTACTCACCTCATTCCTACTCCGATAAGATGGAACAATCCTACCTTAAAATTCGCGGTCTCAGCAAACGCTTCGGGAGCCAAATCGTCCTCGATGCGATCGATATGGATATTCCCCTTGGCTCGCACACGACCGTCATCGGAAAAAGCGGCATGGGCAAGTCTGTCCTCCTTAAATGCATCGCTGGCCTCCTCGCCGCAGACGCCGGAAAGATCAGCCTCAGTGAAAGTGAATCCGCACTCCCTCAGTGCAGCTACATGTTTCAGCAAAATGCACTGTTCGACTCCCTTACCGTTTTCGACAACGTCGCCCTCCCTCTTCGGGAGACAACAAAACTCTCAAAAACCGAAATAGCACAACAAGTTCAAGACCTCCTCGGCAAACTCGAACTCAACGAATCAAGCCACAAATACCCTGCCGAAATCTCTGGAGGCATGAAAAAACGCGTCGCCCTGGCACGTGCTCTTATCACAAATCCAAAGATCATCCTCTTCGACGAACCCACGACTGGCCTCGACCCTCAACGCAAGTACGACGTCTTCGACATGATCCGCACCTATCGACAGACCTTCGGATTTACAGTCCTCATGGTCAGCCACGACGTACCAGAAGTCTTTGAAATCTCAGATCAAATTGCTTGGCTCGACGCCGGAAAAATCGCCTACTGGGGGCCTCCTGCACCCCTTTTGGAGTCCACGCCAGAGAATCTTAAACCTTTCATCAACCCCACGCTTCAAAACGCTCCCACGACTTAACTTATCATGAACAGCAAGAAAATCGAATTCACCGTCGGTATTTTCGTCCTCGCCGGGATTCTAGCCATTAGCTACCTCGCCGTGAAAATAGGAGGAACCAGCCTCGGCAATAACGACTCCACCATAATGGCACGTTTCAGCAACGTCGGCGGCCTCAAAGAAGGCAGCAACGTGATGAGTGCCGGGGTCAAAATCGGGAAAATCGGGAAAATCCGACTCGATGCCAGCAACATGGTCGCCATCGTCGAAATAAAACTAAACCCGAAACTAGCCTTCTACGGAGAGAAACAAGAACTGGTCGTTTACGATGACGCCCGGGCTTCGATTAAAACCAACGGACTCATTGGAGATAAGTATATCGACCTCGATCCAGGAAGCTCCGATATTCTACTCGCTGCCAATGAAATCATCGTCGATACCGAATCCGCACTAGATATCGAAGGTCTCATTAGTAAATTCGCATTCGGAGATATCGAATAAACGTCAAAGCCTAATACACCAGACAATGAAACGCGCAACTACTCTACTATCCCTTCTTTTTGCCCTCTGCTCAACAGCTGCTCATGCCGACGAGCCCAAACCGATCGAAGTTAGACTCGAGAGCACCATCAATCAAGTCCTCGACGCCATCTTCGAAAAACAAGAAGTCCCTGACCTTGTTTCCAAACGAAACAAAATCCTCACGCTCATCGAGGAAAACTTTCCGCTAGACGTGATTGTTCAGCGAGCTTTCGGCCGCAACTGGAAACAATTCACCGAAGGTCAAAAGACGGAACTCATCACCCTTACGAGCGATCTCATCCTCAACATATATACCCGAGATTTCAACGATATGGAACGCCCGCAAATGACCTTCCTAGATCCGATTGAGCTCACCACTGCCAAAGTAGAAATCCCCACGACGATTCAATTGAGCAATCTCTCGATCAACCTCAGCTATCGCCTCGCCAACCGAGCCACAGAAGGCTGGCAAATCTACGATATCCTTGTCGAAGGACGCAGTATAGTGAGCAACTACAGAACACAATTTGACGAACACTTCCAAAAAAAGGGTCCAGAAGAACTCCTCCAACGCCTGAGAAATAAACTTGTAGAATTCAAATGATCCGAAAAACGCCCGCCCTACTCGCCATAGCCGCTATCTTCGTTTCAACCCTCTCGTTTGCAGAGGAATTTGTCAGCGATGACGACCTCTTCGCCGACGACTTCGAACAAACAACCCGTCCCGTCGCCGATCCCTTCAAGGGGGCTAATAAGGCGATCTTCAAGTTCAACGATTACGTCTACCTTAAACTCTTAAAACCGGTGTCGAAGGGTTACGAAAAAGTAATGCCCAACATTGCAGAGAAAGGCATACACAACTTCTTCGAAAACCTAAAATACCCCAGACGTCTCGTCAGCAACGTCCTTCAATTAAAATTCAAGCAAGCGGGTAAAGAAACAGGCAAATTCCTCATCGACACCACAGTCGGTCTCGGGGGAACAATCGCCGTATCAAAAGGTATCCCCTCCCTCGAAACCACCAATGAAGATCTCGGCCAAGCCCTCGGGAAATGGGGAGTTGGTCACGGATTCTACATCGTCGTCCCTTTTCTCGGCCCTACCACGCTTCGTGACGGATTCGGTCGCATCGGCGAAAGTTACCTCAACCCAACTTCCCGCCGCTGGGATCTCGTAACAGAATGGGAAGAACGCCTCGCACTCACGAGCCTCGATGTCATCAATGAATCCCCGCAGCTCATCGAATTTTACGAAAGCTTCCTCAGTGCTTCCATCGCACCTTATGAAGGAATAAAGGACGGCTACATTCAAGGACGCGAAAAACAGGTTGCCGAGTAAAAAAGCTTAGCCGCTGATCTGAATGATCCCAACCGGACACTCAGATTCGGCGTCCTTTAGAACCTTGAGATCTTCTTCGAAGCCATCAGCCATTTCAAAATGGCCACGTGTGGAGACAACCTGGTTGAGCTGGGCCATTCCATCCTCGTCCATGTGCCAATAATTCGGTGCTGCCTCGACGCAAACCATGCAGCCGATGCACTCAATCTTCTTGTGACGAACGCTAAGCATCTTTCTCCTGCCCCTTTCCTCCCACGGGAGCCATACGATAAACCTTATCGTTCAAACGGACCGCTTGAGAAACCCGGATAGAGAACACAGATCCCTTACCCACATGCTGTACATCACCGTCGTCCAAACGAATTCCTTCAGCAACTCCATCCACAACGCCCGTACTCGAACCGACGATAGAATACTCGTCACCCACAGAAAAATCACCCGTAGCTGAGATCTCCGCTACGCCAATCTTACCATAGTAGTGCGTTATTTTTCCAATCTGGATTTTTTGCCGCGTCGCCTTCGAGCCATAAACACCAGACCATCCCTGCTCACGCCCAAGATAATACCCCGATGAATGACCGCGATTGTAGACCTTCTTAAGATCCTCGAGAAGCCCCTCTACAAACTTTGGACCATAATCACCAGCCACCACCGCATCGACTGCAGTACGATAAGCACGTGTCACCAATTTCACATATTCCGGTGAACGTCCACGCCCTTCGATCTTTAAAGTATGAACACCCGCCTCAACAACCTGATCCAAAAACTCAATGGTCGAAATATCGTTAGGAGACATAATGTAGTTATTGTCGATCTCCAACACCTTGCCCGTCTCTTTATCGGTAACCAAGTACTCCTTACGGCAATTCTGGACACACGCTCCGCGATTTGCTGACGCATTATCAGTAAAGAGCGACATCCCACAACGACCAGAAACTGCGATACACAGAGCCCCATGAGCAAAGGCCTCAATCTCAACCAATCGCCCGTTCGGACCTCTTAAATCAGCAGCAAGCACCTGCTCGCGAATCTTTCGAATCATCGACAGATTAACTTCTCGAGCCAAAACGATCCGGTCACAAAATTGTGCGTAAAATTTAAACGACTCAAAATTCGATATAGAGAGCTGGGTGGACAAATGGGTCTCAATCCCCAGTTCACGTGCTTTAAGCACACACGCCATGTCTGCCGCAATCACAGCATCCACGTCATGACGAGCCGCCTCCAACAACAACTTGTGGCACATCTTCAAATCATGATCATAGAGCAAAGTATTTAGAGTCAGATATCCTCGAACACCTGCCGAGTGACAACGATTCAGAATCTCACCCAAATCCTTCAACTGAAAACTCCGACGCGAACGTGCCCTCATATTCAGTTGGGCTAGTCCAAAATAAACCGCATCCGCTCCTCCATCAATCGCTGCTTGCAACGACGCCCAACACCCCGCTGGTGCGAGTACCTCTATATTATTTTCTGATAGCGTTTGCATGTCTCTCCTGAATTAAAGAGTTCTTACTCTTTAATACTGTATTGAGAGTCAAGCTCCCACTCTCTCCACTATAGGCCGAACTCACATAAATCCTTAGTCCGGATAACAATTTCCATCCAATTCTATTCCGAACTTTGCATGCCCTCTGAGCTCAGTCCAATACACACCAACTCTCATCCCTACACCCTTGACCTGGCGTTAAAGAACTCACTGAACTTCAGGGACCTACCCACTGAACGATACAAAAGACTCCTTTGGGACATATTCAGAAAATGTAAATTCTTTGCCGAAGCCCCATCACTGAATTCCAAATGATCAAGCCAATGCGATCTCAGAAAAACTCAGTCGCCTCATTCACATAAAAAAAGTTTTGAAGCTCGTGAAAAATCCCAGTTCTCGGGAACGATTCACCAAGACCACATCAATTCACCTCACAGAACTCGTTCCCCATCTCGAAGTACAGCAATTTGATCTCTCTGGTGAAACCAGCCCCAGATAATTACTCTAAGTACAGGAACGCTCCGCTTCCTCTCTCACTACACGCCTTCTCGCATCAAGACATCCTTCAGATCATTGAGATCGACAGGCTTAGTCAAACACACATCCATTCCGGAATTAAGACACGCAGTCACCGCAATCGGCATGGCATGAGCCGTAAGGCCAATAATACGGATTTTTTTAGCCGCCTCTCCCGCCTTTCCTCCACGGATCTGACGAGTCGCTTCCAGACCATCCATTTCAGGCATACGTGCATCCATGATGATCGCATTGAAAGATCTCTCCTTCAAAAGATCTAAAGCGTCTCGACCATTATGGACGAAGGTCGATTCAATTCCCAATCGTTCGAGTTGCTTCTGCAAAATAAAACGATTCGACGAGTCATCTTCCGCACACAAAACACTCAGTCCCAAATTTTCTTCGGATGTAGTTGAAGGAATGATTCGAGCATTCGACTGATCTCGACCAAACACTGCAGTAAATCGAAATTCAGTCCCCTTACCAACTTCGCTTAGACATTCAATTTTTCCTCCCATCGCTTCCACAAAACGCTTACACAATGAAAGCCCCAAACCTGTTCCCTCGTAATGTCGGGACAAACGAGAATCTACTTGATAAAATGGCTCAAAGACGCGCTCGCGATCTTCCTCACTAATACCTATTCCCGTATCTACAATTCGAATAGAAAGAATCCATTTGTCTTCATTTTCAACAGTCGTCGCACTTACGAAAACATTTATTTCACCACTTTCCGTATACTTTAACGAATTCACGCAGAGATTATCTGCGACCTGTCTAAATCGTCCTCCGTCTCCCAATACGCGATCAGGAACACTTGAATCTATATCAACATTATAAACAATCCCTTTAGCCTCCATACCGGACGACAATGCAAGCATCGCACCTTCAATGGTCTCCCGAGGATCAAACACATCTAAGCTTAAACTTAACTTCCCTGAACTCCATGACGAATAGTCAAGAATGTCGTTGATAATCTCCAGGAGATGCTTGCCACTCGTATTAATCCGTTCAACGAACTCTTCCGCTTCGGCCTTCGTTTTAGCATGCCTCAACAGCTGAGAGAATCCCATGATTGCATTCATCGGGGTACGAATTTCATGACTCATCAACGCAAGAAACTCACTCTTAGCACGCGTTCCTTCTTCCGCGGTCTCTTTAGCAGCGACTAATTCCGATCGGGAACTTTCGACCTTCGACAACATGGCATTAACAGCATCGGTCAAATGGCCTAGCTCATCGTTATTTATTTTTAATGCCCGACGTGAATAATCCCCATCCTCC
Organism: uncultured Puniceicoccaceae bacterium; assembly: GCA_963933925.1. Classification (GTDB taxonomy): domain Bacteria; phylum Verrucomicrobiota; class Verrucomicrobiia; order Opitutales; family Opitutaceae; genus JAKYXN01. The sequence continues at coordinate 1,427 of CAWVWU010000072.1, read as the reverse complement.
GTAACAGCAGTCGCGGTACGCAACAGCTCTACAACCGGCTTAGTAATACCGCTTTCAAGTTTTCGAGAAACCAACATCGCAATTGCAAAGGAAACGATAAACACAAAGATAGCGATTACACTATACCTCAGCAAACCGGGAGTAAGTCCCTCCGTCCTCTGTCTATAGTAAAAATACCCAACCAAATCATCATAGAAATGGACTTCTCGGTATATTTCAAACGTACCATCCTTGTAATCAAAGCGTGGGTACCTCGTCATATCAGCCCCCCCCAGAAGCGTCATCATATTTTCCAAAGGATGCAAAAACACTTCCATCGTCCAAATGAAAACTCGCAGCCTCAACCCCTTTAACTTCTCTGAGACCACTCAACAACCGATCCGCAAAGGCAGAATCCTGAAATGCCAGAGAGGATGCACCTGACTGAATAAAGATTTCCACATCTCGCTCCACTGAACGTCTCAATGATTCTTTCTGAGAAATCAAATCGTTAGCAACGAAGGCAGCACACGCTACCAACAACGCCATAAAACTAACTACGCCCGAAAAATAGAGAGTTCTCGACCGAAACGATTTCGGCTTCAAAAGGCGCTCATACCAAATACGGTCGGCAGCCATTACTCCTCATCCCTCCATCCGCCTGTTACTATTTTCTCAGCATGACGCAAAAACTCGGCACTAACCGCGATGTGCTCATGTTTGATGAATTCGTGATTCACATAAATGTCAGGCTTCCCATCTCTGCCATAAAACAGACTAACCATCCCACCCTTGCTCGCAAAATTCACGGTCTCGCCAACCGTCATTACATGCGAGTTCTTAAAGACTTCCAATTTACTCAAATCCGAACCAGCCGAGTCATCCAACACGAGCACCAAATGGCTATCCAGCAAATTCCTAAGCCCTGCAGCTTCACTACGAAGCACATCCGAAGAAAAAGCCATAACTTCCACATCCCGTCCTTGAATCTCATACGATCCACTACTCTTAGATTCCAGCCCTCGAATGTTTCGCTCGAATGCCGCAACATTTTCAGTTGACCGCTCACCAAGCACACCAATGCGAACAGGCGTACTTTCGCCAGCAAACTTCTCCTCAGGCCACTCCACCATTTTCGCTAAACGCAACATAATCAGTGAACGAAAATGTACGACCTGCTCCTCTGGAGACATTTGATCCAGCTTACTGCGATTTGGTTTCGACAAAGCACCTCCGCTGCTAATACAGCAAAACACAACAATCAGAACGACTCTTGTGATCTGACATAACTGAGGGGGTATAGATAAAAGCGAAGACACGTGAAGGGGTTTTCAACGAAAACAGGGAATAACAACTAACTATTTCTCAATATAAATCCCTAAACGGTCAATCGCGAAGAGTACATTTCCCGATCAAATGGGGAATAATAGTCCAACATTTACGTTTAT
>CAWVWU010000071.1:0-17003 GCA_963933925.1 uncultured Puniceicoccaceae bacterium | reverse complement strand
AGAATAACAGCCTCATGCTCCGCGCCGTCCAGTACGCGAAAATGTTTGGCATCACAGTCATCGACCACTGCGAAGACTACGCCCTATCAGAGGGAAGCGTAATGAACGAAGGATTCGTATCTACTAAGCTAGGACTCCGAGGCGTACCAAATGCAGCAGAAGACATCGTCGTCTCGCGCAACGTCATCTTCGCATCCAGCACAGGAGCCCACATCCACCTCCAACACATCAGCTCAGGAACGGCCGTCGAAATCATCCGCAGAGCGAAAGCCCGTGGGATAAACATCACCGCGGAAGCAACACCACACCACATTTCCCTGACCGAAGAGGAAGTCGAGAGCTTCAACCCGAACTTCAAAGTCAATCCTCCTCTGCGATCTGATGAAGACCGACTCGCCATAATAAAAGGGCTTGAAGACGGTACCATCGACTGCATAGCGACCGGACACGCTCCACATATCGACTACGAAAAAGACGTCGAATTCGACCGCGCACCGTATGGCGTCATTGGTTTAGAAACGGCCCTCAGCGTTGTTCTCGAAGAACTCCACTTCACCAAGCGCCTTTCCCTATCTGGCACCCTCTCGCTCCTCACACACCGAGCTTCCGAAATCCTAAATCTAAACAAAGGTACACTGGATGTCGGCACCGAGGCCGACGTCACTCTATTCGACCTCACCGAAAAATGGACCCCGAAGGACAAAGCCTTCTTCTCCAAGTCATCCAATTCGCCATGGCTCGGACGTGAACTCACAGGAAAGGTCAAAAAGACCTTCGTTGCAGGTCACCTCGTCTTCGAAAACGACAAGATCCTAAGCACCGACCAAGACTAAGGTTTCTTCGTCCAGTTACTTTACCTCAGCCCGGTTAACAACCGGGCTTTTTTGTCTCTCCAATCCGACCCAAACGTAACTTACTGTATAAAGAATACGTACACTCATCAATTTAATGAATTTGAAACATCCTACGCGTAATCAACTGAATACCAACATATTAGAGATACACCTATATCACTTGTAGTTAGGTTGTTAAATGTAACATATTTTCAATCACGAATGATGCGAATACTCACGAATATCTTAGGAGCCTCTCTATCCATTCGTGTAGATTCGAGTTATTCGTGGTCCAAAACTTCTCATTTTTTTGAATCATTTAGGTACACCCTAGAATAGTGCTCTACTTATAGCCATCTCCCCTCGTTGAAAAGCCCATCTGTTATATGCTCAGCAGGACTTGCAAATAAGCGAGATCAGTAGCATATTACATCCCTAAATCTTACAATGATTCCAATACTCATCCTACTCGCACTCTACATCGTATACCTCTGCTTTTTCGGCCCCTTCCAGAAAGTGAAACCCGCCGGACGCCAACTAAAACAAATGGCCAAACAAGAGAAGAAAGATGGCATCCGACTCTCAGCAAAAGAAAAGATCAGACGACTACGTTAGATCCCAAAGTCAACAATCACACCCTATCGAAATTGTAGTCTCCCCATTCGCTCTTACTTTTCACCCTATAAACGATAGCCAAAAAGAACTTCACCCAATTTAATGCATAAGCTAAGCTAATTGTACGTATTAAATTTATGGTTGACAGAATATACCGATCGTAAATGATAAAATTTTACTAAAAATCCTATGACAACAGCAATCCGACTATTAGAATCGAAGAGAATCCATTCACTAATCTCCATCACGCCTGAAAAATCTACTTACGAGGCCTTGCAACTGATGGCCGATAAGGACATCGGAGCTATTCCAGTAATGGAAAATGGCAAACTCCTCGGCATCCTTACCGAGCGAGAGTACGCCCGAAAAATCGTCCTCCATGGCAAAACTTCGCGCATTACCCCAGTGAGCGAAACCATGAATGCGGATGTGCCCAAGGTCGCCCCTACCGCATCAATCGAAGATTGCATGCAATTAATGACCGATACCCGATTCCGGTATGTCGCCGTAATGGATGAAGAAGAACTCGTCGGCCTCATTAGTATTGGAGACGTTGTCAAAGATGTTATCGCACACCAACAGGCAAGCATTGACGTCCTACACCAATATATTACCGGCGGATAAAAACAGAATTCCTATTCTTTCAAAATACGAAGCCCTGGACCGAACCCCAAGTCCGGGGCTTTTTGTTGCCCATTTACGACTAACGACTACGCACTCGACTGCCTCCAACTGCACGTTCCACAAGCTCATCGGGAAGTCTCTGGTAGTGAGAAAACGCTTCGGAATGTATCCCAGCACCCCCAGTAAGCGAACGTAAGGTCGTCGCATATCGATACAGCTCCGTCTGAGGGACCTGTGCCTCGATGACGCTTTGAGCACCTTCGACATTCACTCCGTGGATCTCTCCTCTACGGCTAGAAAGGTCACTCAGGACATCCCCTAACCGAACTTCAGGAACCTTCACCTCAAGAGCCAAGATCGGCTCCAACAAACAGGGTGACGCTTCAAGAAAAGCTAGTTTGAAGGCTTCTTTACCTGCCACCTGAAAGGCAATATCCTTTGAATCCACTGGATGCATCTTCCCGTCGAAGAAATCAACCTCCAGGTCAGTAACCCGATACCCGAACGCCACCCCCTCTTGGCATGCCGCGAGCACTCCCTTCTCCACTGATTGAACAAAAACACGGTCCACATTATTTCCCGCCAGAGACTGCTTAAACACAACGCCACTATCCTTTTCTCCAGGTCGAATTCTTAGACTAACCTCACCAAATTGACCCGATCCTCCTGACTGCTTTTTATGACGATATTTGCCCTCCGCTTCTAGGGTAATCGTTTCTCGAAAGGCAATCCGAGGTTCAACAAACTCGACCTCAACACCGAAACGATTTCTTAAACGCGACTGCAAAACCTCAAGATGCAACTCACCCTGCCCACTAACAACCAACTCTCCCGTCTCCTCGCAATTCTCGAACAAAAACGTAGGATCCTCTTCATGCAGCGTCGCCAGACCCTCCGCCAACTTATCTTCATCACCATCTCGAAGGCAACGTAATGCACCATGGATACATGGTTTAGGGTAAACAATCATCGGAAGATGCAATTTCCGCTCCAAACTCGTCAACGTATTACCAGTATGAGTATCATGCAATTTCGCAATAACCGCAATATCACCCGGCCCCACTCCATCTACAGCCAAACGTTCGTGTCCTTGTAGCTTAAAGACCTGCCCCACCCTCTCAGTCATAGCTCGATTCGAGTTATATAATTCCATTCCAGAATGCAGCTCCCCAGAAATCATTCGACAAAACGAGAGTTCTCCAACGTGAAGTTCACTAATGGTCTTCCAAACGTAGCAACAAGGATCAGAGTCCATCAAGGAAACACTACTCATAATTCCATCTTCATCTACCGCAGACACTTTCATGCGGTCCAATGGCGAACTCCCATATTTTGCGATCATATCCATCAAGCGAGCAACTCCTACATTATTAATCGCAGACACCGCAAACACCGGTATAAAAGTCTCCGCTTGAATAGCCGAGTGTACACCACTTCTCAGTTGATCCTCCGTCAAACTTCCTTGTTCGAAAAAAGTTTCTAGCAACGAGTCATCAGACTCTGCGACCAGTTCGATCAATTCACCGTGTAATCGCTTCACCCGATCACGCCATTCCCCCTCGAGAGGTAACTCCTCGTACTCACCTGATCGATTTCTATTATAAACTACCTCCTCAGAACGCATCACATCCAAGACACGACAAAAGTTTTTTCCCGGATTTATCGGCAACGTCATTGGAAACAACTTACGATCAAAATGAAGTGCCAGAGATTCTAAAGTTAGGTCAAAATCAACATTTTCCTTATCGAGACCATTAACGATAATGATCTTAGGCAATCCGAATCGGCTCGCATAATCCCAGACTTGGTCCATCGCGATCCCCTTTCCATCACCAGCGTTCACGACCAACGCCGCGAAGTCCCCCACTCTCAACGCACCAAGTGCCTCGCTGATAAAATCGAGTGAACCCGGTGTATCAATAATATTAAAAGTCTGCCCAGCCCAGGAACAATTTAACAAAGACGCATGGACGGAGATCCCCCGTTCCTTCTCAGTCGCATGATAATCACTGATCGTATTTCCCGCCTCAATCGAACCAATCCGATTGATCTCGCCCGCACAGGCAAGCATAGCTTCCGAAAGGAGAGTTTTACCAGTGGCTTGATTTCCAACCAAAGCGAAGTTGCGAATAGTTCTAGCAGTATATGTCATTGAGAGGTCAAGGGGTTGAGGGGTGTAAACACACAGAATTCAAGGGCACTCAGAGACCTCAAAGGATATTCAAAAAACATAACCACTTTTCCCCAAAATACGACTCTCTTTTGAAGAGAAAATCGCATTCTCCGTCGTCGTTCGAGTCCTACCTCTCGACTTCCTCAAGCAACTGATAAATAGCTCTCTCAATCAGCTCCGGATGAGTCCACGGAACGAAGTGATTCATATCCTCAATCCGCCACACATCCAAGCGCTCAGCTCCACGAAGCTCACGTTCAATAAAGTCTGCATTCTCAGGGTGAACCAAACGATCTTTCATACCCTGTATCACAATTACTGATTCAGACAAGGTATCCAATCGATTCTTCAATAACTCCATCTGCTCCCTCAATGGATAGATTTCGTCATTACTATTTTTCCAATCCCGAGAAAGGCCCCAATACACCAACGGAAACTTCGCCAGATAGTTGTACCAACGACGCCCCACCAAATCGGGATCAACCGACGGAGCCACCAAAATCAAACCGCGAGCCAACTCCGGATAATCTACGGCAATTCTGGCAACCACCGCTCCCCCCAGAGAATGTCCCACTAAAATAACATTTCCCTCGATGCCTTTCTGCACCAATGCATGACGAATCCTAAAAGCCTGTTCCTCAATCGATGGGACCGCCTCCCCCGGATCACTCAAACCAAAACCAGGACGATCCACCGAAACAAGGCGAACCCGAGACCTCAGCTCATCATTCTTAAGGAAGGAAATAAAGGCATCCAGACTCCCCGGAGATCCATGCACAAACACCACCGTCCAATCAAACTCTCCCTCGACTGTCGCCATGTGAATAGACCAATCGTCGTCACTGGTCACAATATCAAACTTAGGAGCCACTAATCCCTCCTCTAGAAATTCCGTTTTCAATACCTCCGGCTCCGTCCGAAAACTCATGCATCCCGAGAACCCAGCTGAAAAACCAAAAACCACGAGACACCCCACGCACAAAATAGTCAGACAATTTCGAATCTTTTTCCTTATCGATTTCAAATTAATCACCCAATTCACCTCACTCAGCCAACGCACCACAGAGGCATCTGACCGCAACAAGATATGGGGTTCGATACACCTCTGAATCATTCGATGAGCTACCAGGCCTCTCTCCTCCCGCTAACAAAAGTAAAGAATCACAAAGGGTTCAGGTAAAAAGAACTCACCCATTCGACTTTTCCCTGCTTCCGAGTAGAATTGGACCAATCGCATATCCCTGCTAAATCCACTCGGAGTGCATCCTGTTTCAAACCTACCCATCCACTAAAACCCATGCCTATAGAATCTCTACTCACCTACCTGAACAACAACCACGTCCCCTACACAACAATTCGTCACTTACCTGCATACACCGCTCAAGAAATCGCCGAACTCTCACATATCCCCGGATATGAAATTGCCAAAACGATCATTGTAAAACTCGACGACACCCTCGCAATGGCCGTTCTCTCAGCCTGCGAAATCATCGACTTCGATCACCTCGCCGAGGTCACCGGTTCCACCGTCGCGGAACTCGCCACCGAAGACGAATTCATGCACCTCTTCGAAGGCTGCGAAGTGGGAGCGATGCCTCCCTTCGGAAATCTCTATGGAATGAAGGTCTTCGTCGACGCAGAGCTCGCCCTAGACGACACAATCGCCTTCAACGCCGGCACACACACCGAGTTGATCAAACTCCAATACCACGACTTCGAAGACCTCGTTCAACCCATCATGATCGAATTCGGCGTCATGGCCTAAGCCAGCAATCCCCATATCAATTATCACCGATTCTTCCTCATCGTCGGACTCTTCAGACTCCGGAGAAATTTCCCAATACGGGATATCATGTGAACGCATTAATTCACGAGCTTTGACGTTACCATCTCGAGCCTGTTCCTTCAACCAATCGAACACCGCCTCGTTAGGCTTATCATTTTCTAGATGATATCGAGCGAACCAAAATAAAGCCGGAACATACTTCGCCTTAGCGGCTTTTGACATGAGCCGACCACCTTCCTTACGATTAGCCGAATCAAATGCTCCTGACAGATGAAGATTTGCCAACTCAAACATAGCGGGTACATATCCAGCATCTACGGATAGGCCTATCCATTCGATTCGTCGTCTCTCGTTCGCTTTGACACCAATCCCCTCTGCATAGCATCGAGCGAGTGAATAGGAAGAACGTCCCTTCACTTCCTTTTCATAGCTTTCACTTTGAGTATAGCATTTTTTATAGAGTCCAAAAGCAGTACGCCGACTTGATTTTTTCAATACACCATCTTCGTGCAAACGCCCGAGTTTCAACTTTGAATCGAAATCTCCAAGTTCTAGAAAAATTGATTTAGCGCCTTCGGGATCGTACCCGTCCCAACCTGGTTGAGACAGACATTGAGCCATCAAATCCATCGCTTTTCGAGCAGGTTTATACTCAGACCACAATCCTTCGGGCCACTCTGACAAATATTGAGATAACCAAAAATAGGATCTCGAACAGTTTTTTGAAAACCCAATTCCGCCGAAATATTGCTCTGCGACAATATACATTGACTTCAAGTGCCCATTACTCGCTGCAACCTCTCGCCAATAATTTTCCTCAGCAAGATCGATCCGCTCTTCTCGATATATATCGATCAAAGCCAACGCAGCATCCTTAACTCCAAGTTCGGCCGCTTTAGAATACCATTCAATTGAGCGATCTATATCCTTTTGAATACCACTACCGATCCGGAAACACCTCCCGAGATTGATCATACCGTATTGATCTCCTGATAGAGCGGATTCAAAATAGAGTTGATATGCTTTCGAACGGTCTAACTTCACAACAACTCCATTATAGTAGAAATTCGCCAAATTATTCATAGCAAGATGATGATCATCGAAAATTTCAGAATATAATTCGAACGCCTTCTTAAGGTCCTTGGTGACGCCTATTCCATTCTCATACTTATAGGCCAAATGAAATATTGCGGATCGACTGCCACCTTCCAAAGCCAACAACAACCACTCTAACGACTTATTTCTATCCTGCTCTACACCGACCCCATATTCATAACAATTGCCAATTTCACATTGAGCATCCGCATTTCCTTTTTCAGCGACCTTCAAATACAATTTGAAAAGGACTTTTGAATCATTCTCTTTTTCAACTCCGTATCCCAAATGACGTCGTCTAATATGGGAATACTCCGCTCGACGATCATTTCGATTTTTTGCACTGAGACAGATATCAAGAGCTTCAGTATATCGAAGTAAACGCCCTTCCAAGTCGCCATCAAGGTAAGCACGAGACACATACAGTCCCCAATCCGCCGACCTATTAATCAATACCCTTCCTTCCTCTATATTCTTCCCAGTCCCAATCCCTTCAACGTGCATAATTCCTAGATTGTGCTTCGCCAACAACTGATCCCCATCAGCAGCTTTCACCATATAAGCATATGCCTTCTCTAAACTTTCACGATCACTAGTGTTTCTACTCAATAAGAGTGCTAGCTCAAACTGTGCGATTCCTAAGCCACCCTCCGCTGCTGTCTCCAACAGGTTCAAGATGTCCTCATTACTCAACTCTCGATCATCACTATCTTTCTCAAGTTGCCCTTGCACAAAGTACACTATTTTTTGGTCGAGCCACCAATTGGCCTCTTTCTCTTTTTTCGAATAATCATCCCGGACACGATCTACCGAATCAGCTTCTAGTCCTTGGACAGCGAACTTGTACTGTCGACGAATTGAATCCGACATCATCAATTTATAGCGATCAAAATAATGCTTTGATCGCTCAACATCAGTTTCAACATACTTCCCTTCAATGAAATCGAGTGCTAAAAATAATGTGGCATCTGCATTTCCAGACTCGGCCGCTCTTTCGTAAAGTTTAATCGCTCGAGCCAGAGAATCAAGGTCTTCGCTCTCATCCTCTAGTAAGATAGAACCCAACAAAAAGAGAGACTGTACTTTAATCCACCTCAATTGTCCGAAATCGACCGCCGACAGATCAAACTGAACATCCTGATCGACTAATTTCTCTAGGAGACCCTGTGCTTTGCTACGATCTTCATCTACGCCGTTTCCTATTTGGTACAATTTTGCCAATTCAAACATTGAAATTGGATCCATAGCGTCAGCCGCCAATTTCCACCATTTAGCGGCACGTTGTACATTCCTTCTGACACCGTGTCCTTCAGAAAAAAACCACCCCATTAAGCTCTGACTTGGAACATGTCCCGCCGTCGCAGCGATTCTTAGTTTTCGACTTGCTTCTCTATAATTTCGATCGGCCTCTGGACTATCAAATACCTGAATGGCCTCCGCATAAAGCTCACTCATTGCAACGTCTTCGTATTCAGCTGAATAGAGAATGCTAATCCCACAAAGGGTGAAAACGATTAGACTATTTCTCAGCAATCTCATAATACAACTCATTCGAAAATAAAGAATAAGCATTCATCCCCGAATTCAATCTGTCTAAAACGGATACCCAATCGAAAAATGAAATGCTCCATCCGAGTCCGAAGGACGTGGCGTCAAATTATGACCATATTCAAACCGTATCGGTCCCATAAACGTTTTAAAACGCAGTCCAAGGCCAAGACTATGTAATTCAGACTTCAACGACTCACCTCCTAAATCAGACTCTTGACCAAGTGAATCCAAGAAAAGGACCACTGAAAACGATTCACTCAACATCTGTTCAATTTCAATATTGGAAATGAGATACGAACTTGCACCCTGGAACCTGTCATCAGCTCCTATAAGAGCGGCCTCTCCACGACGGTATCCTCTAATAGAATTCTCACCGCCCATATAAAACAACTTTCCAGTTGGAATCTGAGCATCATCTTCAATATAGGAGCCAATGGTCCCACCCGTTATTCCAAAGTGCCAATTTAAACCATGCCCAAAGTCACCGTGATGAGAGTATCCAAATTCACCAAGCTCATAATTGGTATTCCCTCCAAACCAATCGGACGCCCATTCCACTTTCCCGAAGAAGCGGTAGCCGGCTCGTGGGTTAATCGGATTGTCACGTCGATCACGTCCAATTCTTAGACCCAAGCTCCCCACGAGAGAATCTTCGTCAATCGATTCCTCATTGCCCAAGGTGCTATTAAGAGATTCTAGGGATTCGAAAGAATAAATAAAATCCGTATTAACATCGAATATCGTACTATAGCGTGAAAGCCCAACATCGACTCCTAACTCCCTCCGGTCAAACGACTGTTCCTCTCGTTCCAGACTATATACCTTTGTCGAAACAACAGAGGACGTATTCAGAAACTGAGGCAATGAATAACGAGCTTCTCCAAAAGTGCTCTTCATTGACACAAGCCCTTTTACACGAAAACGATGCCCCAATCCAAGTACATTGATTTTCTCGGCCACGACACCTCCACGAAGTCGTTCATAACTCCCCCACCCTGTAAGGAAATCAAGGTTCCAAGGCGTCTTTTCCTCAATCGAAAAGTCTAATACCTTACTCCCTTCTCCACTTTCAGTTAAAGTATAATCAACCTTTCCAAACACTCCAATTCGAGCAATTCCCAAACGAGATTCTTCAAGTAATATAGGATTGAGTGGATCTCCCACTTTCAAGGTTACTTTTGAACGAACTAAGGACTCTCGAGTATGTTTAAGACCATCATAGGAAATAGCACTGACGGTAAAGTCACTCCCCGGCTCAATGATCAAACGAAGCTTAAGCTCGACTTCATCTCGTTTCGAATCACTCAAATATTCGACCGCATTACGAATGACAACATCCGGATATCCTGCCTTATAATAACCGTTCCGAAACTCGCGGACAATGTCCTGCACAAGAAAACGGGAATACGCTAATCCATAGAACTCCGAGACAACAACTTCCGGAACAAACGCACCTTCATTAGCCTCAACCTGAACCTCACCCAGAAGATGTCGCGGACCAGCCACCACTGAGACCGAAACCACCTTTGCTCCAACGTCTTCTCCTTCTACGAAACGTACTTCAACCCTGGCATCTTGAAACCCCATCTGACTGAGGAAGCTCTCCAAGTTCCCTGCTCCCGACTTCATAGAGGATGAAGTAAACACCCTTGATTTACTTCCCTGAAAAAGGAGTCCTTCAGAAAAGAAGAATTCACTAATCTCATCGTCCTCTAAAGAGGAATCATTTTCAATCACGAGCTCTTCATAATAGGAAATCGGTCCAGGAATTACGCGAAACTTAACCTTCGTCGCTTGAATATCACGGGGCAAAGACACAGAAAACGAGACATCCCATTCGACCTCTTTAGTATCCCCCGAAACAAGTTCAATCTTGGCTTCGACCTTACCCATCAAAAAACCATTACTCTGAAGATCAGACAATAGGATCAACGCAGCATCTTCAATATCAGCTGCTCCAAAGCTCGTCTTCTCCTCACTTAGGACTGCCGTCAATTGATTCTTCAATGTACGGTTTTTGATGAATCCTTGACCGCTTACACCCCATTTTGCAGGCTTTTCTTTAACTTCATCCTTTGCCGCTGAGACAAACAGCAGACTACAAAACACTAATATAAAAACTATGCTACGCATCACTTACTCTCCTCCTTAGGGTCGCTTGTCCCATTGGATCGAATCCGTTGTTTTAACAAATTCCAACGTAGCCCTCCATTCCAAGCATCGTACTCATCGTATTCACCGACCAACTGCAGCCATTCCTTGATTTTGAATTCGATATCCATGGTTTCCTTCCCTTGCCGTGAAAGATTCTCCCCTGAATCAATGCTCAACCGACTCCCTATACCTCCTGAACTGTCCCCTGAAGAAAACAATCCTTTGGTCAAATAACTTCCAATTTTTGAAGCACGTTTACTCGAGCTATACTCTCCTCTTCCTTCTGGATTTTCACCTGCCATAACCATTAACAGAATCTGTTCGGAAGACAATGGAGGGCTCGAAGAGAACCTAACTTGAGGATCAAATGCCTCCCCCGAAATATCAACACTGAGATCATATCCGAAACGACGAGTACTCCCCGTCATCTCAATCACAGGCGTATAGGGATCTTCGATACGGAAATCAATAATCCCCATCTCCAATGCAAACGCAGCAAAAGGAAACATCAAATCTCCTTCATCAAACGACACTCGTCCCTTCAACCAAGGTTCTGCAAGGGTTCCATTCATTTCCATCTCCATGGACAACTCACCATCCATAGCAGGAGTTCGGACCCTCATAAAACGCTCGCCAACAATATCCAAATCAAGTTTCCATTCACTTAACGGAGAGACATCAACCGAAAAGTACGGGGGGCGGGAATCAGCAGAACGGCCACCGCCGCCGCCACCCGCCAAGACTGAAGTATCCATCATAAACAATCCTTCTCGAAGAAGGATTGTCCCACTCACCGTCGCGATCTCACCAGCCAACTGGTTGATCCGAAGATCCAAATCCGACCTAATCAACATTCCTGATTGCCTCAACAACGGAGCGTTCTTCGCTGCAACAACCAAGTCAAAGCTATCATTGCCCATGTCGAATTCCCCTTTCATTGTAAGCAATTCACGACCAATCGTTCCTTTAAAAGAATTTAGTTTAAGCAATCCCTTCTTAAAATCCAACTGAGTCGAGATTTCCCGAAGGGCACCAAACGGAAAAATAGATCTTGTATTAACATCACGAAGATCGACCTGCCCAACGAGTTCACTCAAAGAATCTCCGGTTAGCGTCGCTTCGATACTCCCATCCGGAGCCAAATAATGAGGAATTAAGCGGCTGATCGGAGAAATATCAGAACGTGGCAATAATAGACTAAGGCGAGTATTATTCCATTCAACAACCCGACCCTCTAAAGAATTCTCAATAGCACCTGGAGGAAGATCAACTTCCCCATTCGCAGAAAAGACTTTGTCCCCAGAAGTAAGACTTAATCGCGTGACTGCGAGATGCTCACCTTCGACACTTGCTTCGAGCTCAATTCTAGCGCCTGGCAGACCATGCTCCCCTTCTTCCTGAGGAACGATCAAATGAACCTTTAGCGATCCAGATGGATTAGCAAGTTGCCCTTCGAGTTCGATATTTCCCACAAATTCCTCAACATCCAGCGGAAGAACATCATTCAGAATCGAAGCGAGTAATGGACTATCCTCCGAAGCAATTTTCAAACGGAAGCTCGCTGTAGGATCCAGTCTTAAGGGCTCTAAACGACGAGGATCGAAAACAGCAGGAGCCTGTCCCTCCAACGCCATTAGACTCTGACCATCAACACCAAGGCTAAATGATCGTATCACGGTATGCTCAGCAGTTGAATCTACATCTCCTGTAAGCTGATATTCCCGACTATCGAACACGAGTGCCGCATCAAAATCAGCATTCAATACAGCAGGACTATCATCCCATTCCAACGAAAAAGCCGCATCATTTATCGACAATGCAGGAATTGCGTTACTATCCGACAACCAAGGACTCACCCATTCTGCGAGTTGTAGCGATCCAACCTTTATGGATGTATCCATGCGACGAGGATAAAGTGCATCGATATCAATCGCGATTGAGGCTGCCCCCTCAGAATTCAACTCCAACCCATCGATGAGTAGTCGATACAACGACTCACCTCCTTCTTCCTTCATTTCGACCGTGACTGCCGTTGGAGTAGACAATTTTAATTCCCCTCCGTGCTCTGTCTTCAAGTTCAATCCATGTAGATCCACCGCAATCAACTTCCCGTTCACAGAACCGCCGACTTCCATACCGAGCGATCTTCCCTCGCCATCCACATTAACTCTAAATCCAAATGAGTCCACAGACTCACCATACCAAAGGATTTCCCCGTCAACCGGCAAAATCCCGGTATTAGACAGGTTCTTAAAAACCAACTCTCCTTTATGAATAGGACTCTCAATAGGACCCAACACTTGTCCCCGTCCCGTTAACGAATCAAAGGCCAATCCTTCTGGAAGATACTGTTTCAAGGCAGCTGATTTCAAATCTGCTTCAAATCGACCCTCAACGATCGTATTGGTTGAAAAATCAATCCCTCCACTGAGAGATACTTTCACATCCTCCTCTACATAAACCGAACTCTCCACGATACTGAGCAAAGGCCATTCTAATGTACCCGCCAATTCGGTACGTTCTAAGGAATACTCATTCCAAGTGAAGCCACGACTTTCTAGCGTGAACTGACCACTCGGAGACCCGCCTTCCATACTGACGAAACGAGCATCACCCGCGACCTCCCCTGACAAACCTTCAATATCAAACTGTGACAAATCCAAATTGAGAGAAAAAGCAACAGCTCCCAATACCTGACGTGAGAGAAATTCATACGTTACCTCATCACTCAAAACCACATTAATCCCAGGTCCATTCAACTTAAGAGCTTCCAATTTCGCTTCATTCAAATCCCCAGAAACCACAGACTCAAAATCAATAGGCGGCCACTGCTCAGCCAGTTCAGTTGCGACCAACTGCCCCTCGATGCTACTCGTATAAGAACGTCCATCCCAATTTCCCGAAAAATCGACTAACGCATTATCATATGCCGATCTATCGATACCAAAATCGGCTTTCTTAATCGACCAGTCTTCAGCATTCCAGTCAGCCGAGGAAACCATAAGACCTGATTCTCCCGTTCGTGCAGAAAAATTTAATTGATTTCCAACAAAACGAAATATCCCACTAAATGACGCAGACGCATTATCTTCAATCAACGACAACTCAAAACCAACCTGATGCCCCTCATTATCCATCTCAATTTGATAAGGAAATTGCGATAGATCCACAGCTACCGTCGTCTTACTTTTCGAAATAAGATCAGTATTCGCAGACAGACTGAGTTGCCGGTCCTTCCACCTCAGTTCCTCAATCGTAAACGTTTTTTCCGAGGCAACTACAGATAGTTTTTCAGCAACGAAGTGGCTCATCCAACGATCTGTAAGTAAGAGTCCTTTTTCCAATTCGGCGAAAACATCTGAGTACACAAGCTCTCCGACTCCACCCTCGCTCGCTTCTGTTTCAGTCGCCAACAATGAAAAAGATCCCGTTCCGATCGCAACATAAGGGGACTCACTCAAGCCATTTAAAGAGCGATAAAGCCAAGTCCATGGATACAAGGTAGTGACTCGATTCACGTTCCCCGCAAAAGACTCCGTTTCTATAACTGTTCCATGAAGAGAAAACCCTGTATAACCATCCCTCTCGTACTGATCAAACCGAACCATCTCGGGGAGACCTTTCTTCAAAGCGAAACCTAACCAAAACGGTAAAGTTCCAATTAACACAGCAATGAGGGCAACGCACCAAACAACGCAACGCCCAAGCCACCTTAATACGATACGAATCCGCGTAGACTCCATTTTGTATAATCTATTAAATTAAGCCGCTTCGTTTCAGCAGAGCCATAGGATCAGGATCACGTCCCATGAAGTTTTTAAACAACACACTAGGATCCTCGGAATTTCCCTTAGACAAGATGCACTCTCTAAAGTCACGACCAGTCTTAGGATTATTAATCCCTTCCTTTTCAAAACGAGTGAACGCATCAGCATCTAAGACTTCCGCCCACTTGTACGAATAGTAGCCAGAAGCATATCCCACCGCACTTGAGAAAAGATGAGTAAAGCGATGAACAATAATGCCAGATGGGATGCTCGTTGGAACAAGGTAACCATCAATTGCCGCACGAAGTGCAACCTCAAGGTCCCCTTCGTAATAAGACTCTGAATTCAAATGCATTTCTAAATCCATCTTACCCAAAGAAAGTTGTCGCATCATTCCCATTGCAGACTGGAAATTACGAGCAGCTACCATTTTCTCGAAAAGAGCCTCGGGGATAGGTGCATCAGTTTCGAAGTGACGAGCAAATTGATCCAAGCTCTCACGATTCCAACACCAGTTTTCCAAAATCTGCGATGGCAGTTCCACAAAATCCCAAGCTACATTTACACCATTTAGAGATTTTATATCAACTCTTCCGAGTAGGTGATGGAGTAAATGTCCAAACTCGTGAAAAACAGTTTCCACTTCCCTATGAGTGATCAATGCAGGCTTATCGCCAACCGGGGCCGTCATATTTCCGCAAATCAATCCCACATGAGGATCACGAGATCCGTCATTTAACGGTCCTCCCGTATCCAGATAATTCATCCATGCTCCCCCACGCTTCTCTTCACGTGGATGCCAGTCTGCATAGAAATGCCCCAAGAGTTCACCAGAAGCATCAAAAAGGTCATAAACCTTTACCTCGTCGTGCCAGCTCGCTTCTTCACCGGAATGATTTTTGATCTTCAAACCAAACAAATTTTCAGCGATGCGAAACATCCCGTTCAAAACCTTATCAATCGAGAAGTAAGGACGTAATTCCTCCTCATCAAAATCATAACGTTCCTTGCGCATCTTCTCGGCCCAAAAGCCAATGCTCCAAGGATCAAGGTGCCCGACTGAATTTCCCGTCTCCTCAGAAACATAAGATTCCAGCTCCCCGATCTCCTTACTAAAGGCATCTTTGGTCTTTTCATGAAGATCTTCGATAAAGGATAAAGCTGTTGCGCCGTCTTTCGCCATGCGGCGTTTCAAAACCTGAGTCGGGAAATCAGGATTTCCGAGCAACACCGCCTTCTCATTACGTAACTTCAATATGTCACGAATCAGCTGTGTATTATCAAACTTATCAACCTTCCCTATTTTCGAAGATGCTGTCCAAATCTCCTTACGGACTGATTCATCTTCAACATACTGTAACACCGGCATCACCGAGGGACCATGCAATGTAAATCTCCATACAGGAGCCTCGTCAGAACCCAGTTCCTTTTGCTTGGCCGCTTGCAAAGCCGCAGTCTTCGCAGATTCAGGAAGTCCTTTTAACTTAGCCTCATCATCAATGAGTAATTGGTAATCGTTCGTAGCATCCAAAACATTCTCTGAATACTTCTGCGTTTTTTGGGCCAAATCCTTATTAATCTCTTGAAGACGGGCCTTCTTCTCACCTTCAAGTTCAGCACCCGCATTAACGAAATCAACAACAGTCTCATCCAAAAAACGCTTTTGAATGCCTTGCAAATCCTTCGCTTCAGATTTTTCCCAAAAGGCTTTCAAAACTTTCCACAGACGATCGTTTAAAGGAATCCTCGAGTAAAATTCGGACACTTTTGGAAGCATTTTATTATAAACCTCGCGCAACTCCTTCGAGTCCTTAACCGAAGTCAAATGATCCACCCTCCCCCACGCTAAAGAGAGACCACGACCAGCATCCTCAATAGCAAGATATGTATTTTCAAAGTGCGCATCCTCAACTGACACGTCACAAATCACATCAATCTCAGATTGAGCAATCTCCAACGCTTCGGATATTTCCGATTCAATGCGCTCAGGCAACAATCCTGCCCAATCAATTAATTTACGGTCATTAAGAAAGTATTTAGTAGAGTCCATACAGAGGCATAATTTGATCCTGTCCCATCGACAATCGGACCAGAAATTAGATCCCCATCAAACCCTCTTTAATGCTCATGCCAATAGCAAAGAAGGTTAGGCCAGATTCCTTCTCAAAATAGAAGAATATCAGCAACAATTGACGCCCCAAAACGGAATCTCAGAGCAAATAAAGGTCACAAATGGGGTCTCGCTTCAACCCTGGCAATCTATAAGCGCTATTCCCGTATTTTCTGTAGACCACGCATTGTGTAATCTGGATGTAGGAACCCATACTCTGCATCCTTGTGAGCAATTTGGGCACAAAAAAGGGTCCGTCTCTCCTTTCGGAAAAACGGACCCATAATCTGGCAAT
>CAWVWU010000070.1:0-17161 GCA_963933925.1 uncultured Puniceicoccaceae bacterium | reverse complement strand
AACTCCCTTTCCTCTGCGTCCTCAGCGGTTAAACAAAAAAAGCACAACCCAAACGCATTGTTTCGTCACTCCGTTCTTCAGCACATTACCCAAAGCTTATTTGAGGAGAAGCAATTAGAAATCTTTGGTATTGGCATTTCCCTAACCTCTAGCAAGATACCCCCTATCTCATTGTTTCGTCGCCCCACTCCTCCTACCGAGATCCCGCATGCGGGATCGACACTCGAGGAGAGTAACGACAAGACATGTCGTCAGTCCCATCCTCGGTACACCCCTCATCATTCCTAATTCCGTCGTCTCCGGCGAACACCCCAATCTTTGTTACCTATAAATTAACTACATATGACCGATTCAACTCCTCCTCAAGACACCCCATCCGAAAACGCAGTCACTGAAGACGCTCCCTCTGAACAAAGTCAGCCCCAAGACGTATCAGCACTCTTAACCGACCTGGCGAAACAACAGAATCTACCCCTTGCTCTTTTCGCGGCCATCGCATCATGCGTGATCGGTGGACTACTTTGGGCAGTCATTACGGTAATAACTGAATACCAAATCGGATTCATGGCAGTGGGCGTCGGCTTTCTCGTCGGTTACGCGGTGCGTACATTCGGAAAAGGAATCACTCCTACATTCGGATATATCGGTGCCATTTTCGCCTTGGTGGGTTGTCTACTCGGAAACCTCTTCACCCAAGTCGGATTCATCGGTGCCGAATACGACGCAAGTTACATCGATATCCTACTCAACATGGACATGGAATTAATGAAGACCATCTATACTGAGACCTTCTCCCCAATCGATCTCCTATTCTACGGCATCGCCATCTTCCAAGGTTACAAGATTAGCTTTCGTCAACTGGACGATGAACAATTGAGCACCCTCGGCAACGCCTAGAAAGCAGCACACTTCCTCCCCTGCTGTCATCGACAGCTTTCCTTCCTAGTAAAAGCGGAACAACCACGTGTCCGGCCACTCCGCCACGCCCCCCACCCAAGCCATCAGTCTCCAGACCGATCGCCCCCTCTTGGATCAATCCACTTTTCACCATGCCTTTTCTCTGTGGTTAATCCAAGAAAGCTTTAAAACTTGCCTATTCGCTATTCGCGAATAGCGTATATCTATGATTATGAAGCCACAAGACGTTTTAGTAGCCCTAAGACTCTGTTTAAAAGACATTCCATCCACCTACGCAAAGAAGGCCCAGGACTTAGGAATGAGCGCTTCCGAAGTCCATGCAGCAGAGCGACGCCTCATAGCAGCCCGCTTACTCGACTCCAATTCACATGAGATCAACCGAGACGCCTTTCTGCGTTTTCTAGTCAATGGCGTTCCATTCGCATTTGCCGTCGCTCCAGCGGAAATGACTCGAGGCATCCCAACCGCTTGGGCTGCCCCAGTTTTAGAGAATGAATTCTCAGATTCTAACCAAAGCCCTCCTGTATGGCCCGACCCAAACGGAAAAGTTCAAGGCGTCGCCATCAAACCACTATACTCCAGCATCCCAAAAATAGTTCAAAAGATCCCCGCTCTTTATGACTTACTCGCACTCCTCGATGCATTGAGAATCGGTCGTGCCCGCGAACGTAAACGAGCCGAAGAAGAACTCGGAAAACGTATTAAGAATTATGCCACATCTTGACATAGGAGCCCTTCGTGCAGTCGCGGCTCGTCTCGACAAAACCCACCTCACTTATGCATTCACAGGAGGGTCCATCGTCAACCTACTCCTAGACGATCCAGACTTCGCCCCCGCCCGTCCAACCAACGACGTCGATGTCATAATCGAACTCCTAAGCTCAACACGCTATTCAGACATCGAACAAACGCTTCGCGATTTAGGCTTCCAACACGACATGTCAGAAGGAGCCCCCATGTGTCGGTGGAGACTGGAGAAACTCGTAGTCGACATTATGCCGACCATTGGAGAGCAGCTCGGACTTAATACAAAGTGGTTTAAAGAGGTGCTAGATTGCTCGATCGAAACACAATACGCCCACACCCAACTAAAGATAGTCTCACCCGTCGGATTCCTCGTAACAAAGTATCTAGCGTTTTCAGAAGGCGGCGACAGCGACTACTACGCAAGCCACGACCTAGAAGATTTCATTACCGTCATCGACGGAAGAGAACAAATCGTCGCTGAAGTCGAGCAGACACCTCCACCCCTAAAAGACTATCTCGTCAACGCCATCAAAGCCCTCCACTCCTCACCTGACTTTTCAGAGGCCCTCGCTGGTCACTTACCTGCCGATACAGCCAGTCAAGAACGCCTCCCCAAACTTCGAGACAAAATCAGAAGCATAACAGAACTCCCAATCCACAAACCGTAAACTATAACGTTACAGTTCACGGTTTATGCATCATCTTAGAACCATATATCGAAACTCTCTCTCGCATCATTCAACAATAAAATCAAAAAAACGAGTAACTTTAATTCGAATTATTCGTAAGATTGTTTCGTCGCTCCACTCCTCAAGTGCCGTCCTTCGTCCTCGGTAGTGGTCAGCCCTCGCACAACCAAATCAAACTCCCTTTCCTCTGCGTCCTCAGCGGTTAAACAAAAAAGCACACGCGTCACGGCGTAGAGAAACGAAGCCGGAACCCTACCGAGCAGCGCGACACCTCAACGCAACGAAGTAAGTACCGTACCGAGGAACAGAGAGACGACACTTGAACGCAGTGAAACACACAGCGACATCTTCATAACATCATAATTCGCGTCTATTAGCGTTAATTGCTACGCCATCTCCGCTTCGCTCTGTCGCGGTTTCAAAAAAAAGCACAACCCAATCCTCTTCCACCCATTACCATCATCCCCGATAATACTCTTCCCATCCCTTACGAGGAGTCGGTTTGATGTATTGATTCAAGGAAGCCTCATTAGTCACCTTCATCGCCTTAGAGTCCCACTCGATGGACTTTCCAGTCCGAATAGCGAGAGCACCCAGCAAGATTAACTCCGTTAAGCCCTCCGCGTAATCGAAATTCGAACCAGGCGTAGGTCCTTCGCCCTTCACCGCCCGTATCCACTCCTTTATGTTTCCGCCCTTGATTCGCGGCAACGTTTTCGCCGGACGATTCCGTCTAAAGTCCTGCCAAGCCGCTTCATCATAAAGACGCGGGCTCGTTGGCCGCATTCCAGGTGAAAACAACGTTTGCTTATCCCCCACCATGAACAAACCACCTTCTGGTTTTCTACCCTTCTTTTCTCCCTCTACATTCAACGCAGCCTGAGACGCGGCATAGTCATCCGCCATTTTAGGAACCGTAGGCCCCTCATACCACTTAAGCTTTACCGGCGGTAACTCGCCTCGAGCCGGGAAGTGATACGTCACCACGCTTCCACTCGGCGTGTAGAGCAAATTAGCCTCTTCATTAAGCTCCACCTCGATCTTTGTCGGATGCCCCAATTGCAAAGCCCAGAACGGAATGTCGATCGTGTGACAACCAATATCCCCGAGACCCCCACATCCATAGTCCCACCAACCGCGCCAAAACGTCGGATGGATTTCGCTATTGTATCCAGTCAACGGAGCAGGCCCCGTCCACAAGTCCCAATTAAGCCCCTCAGGCTTAACTTCCGCAGGTGGAAAAGCCATCTGTTGTCCTGGTCGAAAGCCAACGCCACGTTCAGGTCGGTTCGTCCAAGCGATCACCTCCTGCACATTTCCAAGAGCCCCCGCATCAAACCACTCCTTAACCAGACGCATCCCTTCAAACGCCCGACCCTGGTTCCCCATCTGAGTCACCAGCTTATTATCACGAGCCTTCTGGCACAGCATTCTCAATTCATAGATATTGTGAACCAACGGCTTCTGGACAAACAAATGCTTCCCCATATCCGCAGCAGCCATCGACGTAACGAAGTGAGTGTGATCCGCAGTGGCCACACCGATCGCATCGATCTCATTGCCCATCTTGTCCAGCATCTCGCGGTAGTCGATAAAAGCCCGCGCTCCAGGAAACGCCTCCTGAGTCTTTGCCAACGCAACTGGATCAATATCGCAAATCGCCACGACATTCTCACCCGTCATCTGAGTCAGATTCGAGCGCCCCTGTGACCCCACTCCGATAAACGCAATATTCAGCTTCTCATTCGGCGAACCGCCCGATTGGCCAATCGAAAATCGAGGGAGCACAAACGCTGCCCCCGCTACCAAAGAAGCCTTCTTAATAAAATTTCGACGCGAAGCCGACTGCGAAAAGTGAGTGGGTATCTTCATAATAAAACGAAGTATAAGATCCCCACACCCCCCAACATTGTCAATCATCCACACCCCCAAACAAGCACCCCATCCCCCAAACAGACCATCTTTTTTAGCTACACTGTTAAGCAACTCCCCTTCATCCTCATCCTCATCCTCATCCTCATCCTCATCCTCATCCTCATCGTCATCCATCGCCCTTCTAGGTCTCAGCTCATTCCCACAACCAAGTCTTTTGTGACTTCTGTGCTTCTTGTGGTTACAAATTCACTCTCCCTCCTTCTCACAATTTCTTCGTGCTCCGTAGTTTATCCCGTGCCTGAGGTGATGGCCAAAAAAAGCACAGCCCAACTAAAACCACCCCCATCACAAAGACCAGTCCACCTGTGTCATAGATCGAATTCATCCTCTCTCTCGATTCGATCTTGAGTCGTTCGCTCGCAAACCTAGACTGCCTCATAAAATCAACGATCATGGACATATTCTTCAGCAGTTTTTTCTCACTCATCGTAAACGTGTTCTACGCGTGCCTGACTACGCTTCTCGCAGTCGGCGTATTGTGGCTAGTAGACCGATATGTGTTCAAAGACATCGATTTCATCCGAGAAATCCAGAAAGGGAATATCGCCGCGGCCATATTTGCCGGATTCTTTCTGCTCTCAGTGTGCTTACTCCTGAGTTTCACGATGCGCTGATTCGATGGCTCTGCGAAACTACTTCTTGTGCCTTTTGGCGATCGCGCTCCTGCTGTCCTTTTTCCAGTCGCTTGAGTTATTGGTCCTAAAGAACGAGAATCGCCCTAATCCACCTCAGGATCAGCAGCTCACCCAAGATCTCACACGGCGCTACGACGAGATGTTTCGCAAATACACCCGCACCTATTTCGGGCGTATGTCGTGGAAATGGTTTAAGGCCCAAAGCATCCAGGAAAGCCGCTTGGACCCGTACGCGAAGAGTTCCGCGGGAGCGATGGGATTGATGCAATTGATGCCAGGGACTTACAAGGAACTCGCCCGAGAACTCGGGTTACCTCCCACTCCCTACGATCCGAAATCCAACATCCATGCCGGCATACGCTATAACCTGAAAGCCTTCAATTTTTGGACGGAAAAACGAAGCTGGTTGGACCAGCTCAAACTGATGTTCGCCTCCTACAATGCAGGACCGGGAAACATCGCTCGAGCTCAGAAGATAGTACGAGAAAAAGGCCTATGCGACGGCAATCGATGGGAATGTATCAAGCAAGGCCTGCCACAAGTAACAGGCCGCCACTCGAAGGAGACGATCCAATACGTAGACAAAGTGGAATACTACCATTCGCTACTGCGGTAGCAAACGACACCAGGATCTTCACCAGTCCAACAACCTCGAGCAAAGCGAGACCCTGAGTAAACGAAGTGCATCGTACCGAGCTCGAAGAGCGACACCTCAACGAGCGGAGCGAGACGTAGCGTAGCGAAGATGGCATAGCAACAACACGGGCACACAACCCCAATCTTCAATCGAGCCCGCTCGCTCAATCGTCCAACCCTCCAATCCGTTCCAACTTTTCAACCAGCGAAGGCAATCTCGCTTGGCTCCCCACATCAGGAGGCAATTGCCCCGGAAGAGCCCCAACAAAGTTGGATCCTGTAGCCAGCTAGCTGGCGATCTAGCGATTTAAAACCACTTCTTCTAACAAAAGCACGGGCTTCACTATATCTAGTCACCCCGTTCCTTCATAGCCCTTTCCCAGGTTTCGTCCTTGCAGTCCTTATTGCTTGTCCGAGTTATTAAAAATATTCTACAGATTGAACACGGACACACACCCTCTGGAAATAGTGTGCAAAAATCACGCAACTCAACCATCACCTCGTCAGTCGATCACTCAATTGTTGAGCGCCCATAACAACCCCCGCGACCCCTTGACCGGGCAATGCGGTATCACCCAGCAGGTAAACTTCATCCAACGGTAGGTAAGAATGAATCCGCCGCATCGGCCATTGCCGGACTTTCCAAGGGATTCCACCAACTCGACCGTGATGTCGACGAGTGAACCGCTCAAAACTCAGCGGAGTCCCTACACGCTCTTCCACAATCTCCACAATCCCATTCCTCCCAAACTGCCGCCTAAATGTATCCATTATAAAATCGCCGACCTCCAGTTTGAATTCCGCATACTCGCTACTATGACGGTCACGAGATATTTCGGAAATATTAGCGTGCGTTGATATCGTTACAGCTTGATAGCCCGATGGGGCTCGAGAACGATCATCAACTGCAGAAAACGAAACAAATACTGAACCACTGGCAACTCCGCGAGGAGCTGGCCGATCGAAGTGGATTTGATGATACAAACCTCCAGGAGGCCGATCAAAACGCACTCCAAAATAGGCCGTAACAGCCCCCCATCCCTCATCAAACCGCAAAGCCCTTCTTCTCAAAACCGCCTTTGCCTCATCATCGACGAACAAATCCACGCAATTCCAAATCGGAACGGCAAGAATCAAGCGACGGCATTCCCGCATACCTTTCCGTGAGCGTACCTGATAACCAAGTGAACTTTTACGAATCTCTATAGCTCGATCATTCAGAGACAACTCACCTCCCGCTGCGACCAATCGGTCCCCCAAGTCGTGACCCATCGCACTAATTCCTCCCACTGGATAATACATGTCGGCTGGATAGCCCATACCTAATACTCCCACCGCAGCAGGAGCGGAACCTGACCGAGCTTGAGCGCTGATCAACAGGAGTTCATCAAATACCGAACACAAGGCCGCATTCCTCAACCAGTCACGCGGCAAGACCGATGAAAAAGGTCGCATAAAATCAATACCAACTCTCGCCAAGAATGATACTCCTGCTCTCAAGTGTTGACCGTATTCAATAATCGACTGAGGAGGCATGGGGTAGCGTTGCGAAAATCGCCACAACTCATCGCTGTAGGTATCTATCCAATGGCAGAATTCAGAAGCACCCGCTACACCGAACACTCGCCCGAGCTCATCCGCAAAGTCATCGGGGGCGGCGAGTCGCCTAAGCGTTTTTCCGGAGAAATGAATTTCAATTGCCGGATCCACCTTTTTCCATCGAACTGGAAGTGAAAAGTCGCTGGCCAACCGAGCCAATGGCCCACCTTCACCCAGTCCATTGAGCGTTGTCGCACCTGCTTCGAAACTGAATTCGCCTTTGCGAAAATAGCCCGCACACCCGCCAATCGTCGCATGAGCTTCCAACAACGCAACTTTCTCACCTGCTTTCGAAAGGTACGCCGCTCCCGCTAAGCCACCATACCCTGCCCCAATCACAATCGTATCAAATTCGTTCGCCATTCCCATTTTTCAACTATCCCATCGAACGCACTGTCGATAAGCCTCCATCCACTCCAATAGTCTGCCCGGTCACCCAACTCTGCTCAGGGCTCAACAACCACTGAATCGCCCGAGCAACCTCATTGGGTTCACCAATCCGACCGAGTGCATGCAGACGTTCCGATGTATTCAAAGCACTCGAGTTGCTGGTAATTCGCTCCGCCAAAGGAGTGTTAACGAGTCCAGGAGCCACACAGTTCACCCTAATCCCTCGTGGGGCATAAGTCGCCGCCGCTGACAACGTCAAGCCGAGCACACCTCCTTTGGCCGCCGCAATGGCTTCATGATTCGCATAACCATGGCGTGCCGCAGCCGTTGAAATCAAAACAATCGAACCTCCGTTCTTGCTCAATCGCTTGCTCGCAGAACGAACCGTTGCAAACGCAGTGGACAAATTCTTACCAATCACCGCATCAAATTCCTCCTTACGTGTTAGATGAGCCGGCTTTAACAAGATCGACCCCACGCACAAAGCCACTCCAACCAAAGGAAAATCCTCATTGTCCAGATCCGCAAAAAAGTGGTCCACGCTATCCCAATCCTCTGCGTCCACTTGCCGGTATTGAATCCCTTTCAAGCGGCGACTCTCAGGCACCGTGGCCAAATCCCGCACTCCAGCGACTACTTGATTCCCCTGCTCCGCAAGCAAAGCACAAGTTGCCGAACCAATTCCACCGGCTCCTCCAATAATAACATATCCATTCATAATAATTCTTACCTCATTCCTACTAACTAACTAACTAACTAACTAACCACGCCCCATCGGCTTCATTCTCTCTTTTTTGAGATGTCTTGAGTCAGGTTTCGATTCACTTTCCAAACCAACCACCCTCCGATTGCAAAGAAGAGTGCAACCCCTGGACCATAAGCCCACGCCACTGCTCTTCCCAAAAAATAACTCTGCTCGATCGCTCCCTTTTCATAGCCAACCGACCACAGAAAGACTGCCGACAGGGCAATGCCTATAGCCCGTGAAACCTTAATAACCATCCGCCACAGACCATAACTAGAACCTGACAGCTCAGCAGTGCTCTCCACTCTACTCAATTCCACCACGTCCGACAACAACGACTCCAACAACACAACGCTCGCCACCAAAGCTCCACCCACAACCGCGAACACAAGCACTGGCCATAAGACGCCTTCAGGGAAAAGCGGATACACAACCGAAGTCAACACAGTCAAAGCCGCAATACCTCCCACACACACCCGTCCTTTGGGATACCGCCGTGCTGCTAATACCCAGAGCGGAGCGGCCACCATAATCGAAACTGCCAATGTCAACAACATCGCGCTCACCTGAATCTCCTCAAACCCCAGACTCACTTTATAGAAAATAAGAGCCAAACTCGCATTGAGTGCTCGCCCTACCGAAATCGCCCCAAAGCCTAACAGAAGAAGTCGAAACGCCGGCAATCGCATCGCCCCCTTTAAACCTTCCCACAAGGATACACGCTCCTTCATTTTCACCGGTTCATTGGATGGTCTTGTCAATCGCCTCCATACCGCCGCTACTGACAACCACCCCACGCAAGCCGTCAAGACGCCCAACACGACTCCCACTCCACTTCGATTGAGCAAAAACCCAGACAACCCCGATTCGGCCGTAGCCTCCTCGTTAAATAGCGCTACCAGCGCCGGCAGAGAGAGTCCGAGCAAGAGACCCAATCCACCCATGACAAGCCGCCACCCAAATAAATCCGCTCGATCCTCAGGACTCCGTGCCAAATCATTAACCAAGGCAAGATGAGGCACACCCACCATGGTCAACGCCGTATTCAATATTAAATACCACACAAGCAAGTGCATAAAAAGTGCTTCCTGCGAGCCTCCCTCCTGTGGCGAAAACAGAGCACCAAACGCGCCGGCACTCAAAAAACATCCTGCTGTAATAATCCACAATCGCCGACGATTTAGGGTCCCACTCGCCGCCGGTCGATCCACCAAAGCACCCATCAACGGATCACTCACTGCGTCCCAAATCACCGCAATCGTCAATGCCACCCCTGCCCACAATGGCGAAAGCCCCGCACGGAGATACAACTCCAATAGATAGACCTGCAACATCAGCTCGGTCGCGCTGAGACCGATCTCGGCCAGCCCAAAACCGGCTTTCACCCGAACCGGCAACGTAGGGGTCGCCGCAACGTTGCCGCCAACACCTCCCAAACGCGCTCTCGCTGATTCTATCGCTTTCATTTTGTGCAAGAAAACGGACCCTCCCCTCTCAAAGAAATGTCCGTCACACTACACAATCGCGATTCAGCTCCATTGTATCTCAAAAAACCGTTCATCGCACTCTATATAATGACCCAAAAACTGTTCAATAGACAAAATGAACCTAATATGAACAACCTAAGCTCAACCCAACCCCTAGTTAAGACGGGACAATTCAACAAAACCGACGCACATTAACTGATACAAATACGATGCGTGCCAAACCAAACAGATCCATTCCCGATTCACTTTCCAACGAAGCCCTTCTCCCGCTCCGATCTTCCGGAATCTCCAAGTCATATGGAAAACGTTCCCTCTTTCAAAACGTCTCTCTGACTCTCGAAAAAGGAGAACGAGTCGCCCTGCTTGGACCTTCTGGCTCTGGCAAGAGCACCTTACTTCATTGCCTCAGCGGCGTTGAGGAGCCGGATTCCGGAACCATCCATCTCACCGGTCAAAACCTTGGACAACTCACGCCAAACGAGCTCAATGCCCATCGAAGACGCCACATCGGTACCATTTTCCAATTCTTCCATCTCCTGCCAACTCTCACTGCATTCGAGAACATCGAACTCCCACTCCAACTCATAGGACATTCGGCAAAAGATCGACGAGAACGTACCGAAACACTCCTTAAACGCCTCGGACTCAATCACCTTCGTACTGCATTTCCGGAGACAATGAGCGGCGGCGAAATGCAACGCGTCGCCATTGCCCGGGCTATTGCCCACCGTCCGAGTATCCTCTTCGCCGACGAACCGACCGGAAACCTAGACCGCAGTAGCGGCGAACACGCTCTCGATCTCCTGGAAGAACTTTGCCACGAAGAAGGCACCGCCCTCCTTATGGTCACGCACAGCGAACAAGCTGCCCGCATCTGCCAACGTCGCCTTACCTTGGAAGACGGAAGCCTCGTCGACCACTCCTAAACGATGCCTCTCCAAGAATTAGTCTGGTTGACGATTTCCCTGCTCAGGCGGGTCGTCCTGCGTCATTGGGTCAAACACTGGCTCAAAACACTCGCCCTCATCAGCGTCGTCGCGATTGGCACCTGCGTCTACCTCTCCATCTCTCTGGCTAACCGTGCGGCCACCAGCTCGTTCGAAAGCTTCACCGAATCCATCTCAGGTCGCAGCCAACTAGTCGTATCCGCCTCCACTGGCTCTCTCAAGACAGACGACCTCATCGCCCTGCGCCGTGCACTCGCGGATACGGAAGCCTTTCTCATACCAATAATAGAAACCGTAGCCGCTCGAGGCCAAAGCGAGTCACTGGAAAACCGATCCTACTTCCCGCTTGTCGGTGTCGACCTGCTGGCTCTATCTAACCTACTCGCCCGCTACCAAACCAACTCCACCTACTGGAACGCCAACTCCCAATCCGACCAAACGATCTGGGATACCCTACGCTCTCCCAATGCATTCTTTAGCGAACGTCTCATCGCCCAAACCGAGTCATGGGACAAATCCCCCGAGGTCACCTTCTTCGTAGGCGAACGCCGCGTTGAACTTACCTGGGCCGGAAGCTACCCCAAGCCCGATAATCAACCGGACCGAGGATCCAGCTCTCTCGTCATGGATTGGGAAGATCTCGCTGCCCTAACCGGTCGCCAAGGAGAAATTGATCGAGTCGATATCGTTGTCCCCAACACTTCTGGACAGCAAAAAACCTGGACTGAACAAGCAATTTCTCATATCAACAATGCCAACCCCGGGCACTGGATAGTCGAGTCCCATCAAGACCGCCAACGCACCGGCTCCACCATGAGTCTTGCTCTCCGCATGAACCTGCGGGCACTCTCCTACCTCGCTCTCGCCGTAGCCCTCATTCTCGTTTTCCAAGCACTCGAAACCGCGGTCACGCGCCGCCACAAGGAAATCGCCACTTTGCGTGCTCTCGGCGTCTCTCCACGTCAAACCCGTATTCTCTGGCTCGCGGAATCCGCCCTTCTGGGTGGCGTCGGCGGTGCCCTCGGCATTGCTCTCAGCAGTCTTGTCGCTCGCTTCGCCATCGGGGCCGTCAGCGAAACCGTAAACCTGCTCTACTATTTTACGGACAATGCCACGGTCAGTTTTCTCCCCGGAGAAGCCTTCGCCGCTTGGGGACTGTCCATTGTCTGTTGCTTCGCCGCCGGATGGCATCCCGCCACCGAAGCAAGCAGAAATCCACCCGCCCAAATGCTGCGACGTGGCTCCTACGCCTCTACGTATTCTAAATTTCGCTACGTCGTCGCAGCAATTGGATTCGCGTTCATAAGCTACGCCGCCTGGCTCACTCCGCCTTTCAACGCCCCTAATGGGCACGCCATCCCTATCGGAGGCTACCTCATGGCAATTTCTCTCATCGGATTCGCGGTGGCTTCCGCCTGCATTGCTCTGGACTTTCTTGGGAGGATCACCGGATTCATCGGCAATTGGTCGGCCACTCTGCGTCTCGGCCTCAGCCCTTTCCGACGCCCCGCGACTCGCCATCGACTCGCCCTGGGTGGAGTTATCGTATCCGTCGGTATGACCCTTTCAATGGCCTTTCTGATAAGCAGTTTCGAAAGCACGGTCCGGAACTGGATCGGCAGCGTTCTCCAAGCCGATATTTTCGTCGGCTCCAAAGCGATGAATGGGCTCTACTCCAACGCCCGCATCGACCCCAACACAGCCCAAGCCCTTCTTGCGGATCCGGATATCATCGCAGGCGGCGTCCTCCAATCCACCACCACGCGCATTCAGGAACATCCTACAATGTTCAATGGCTATGACACGCCATACCTCTTAGCTCATTCGCATTTCATTTGGCTCGAAGAACCAGACAATCTAGCCAACCTTAGCAGAGGCCCCAACGCACTGATCAACGAAAGCTTCGCTCAACGCTTCTCGGTCAGCCAAGGCGACACCGTCACATTGGCCTCCTCCAACGGTCCCGTGGAAGTTAGCGTACTCGGAGTTTTTGCCGACTACGGCAGCGAGCAAGGTAGCATCGGCGTAAACGGTGCCCTCTACCAGAAAATCACTGGCGACACTCGGATCCGGAATATCGCCGCTCACCTCAGACCTGGTGCTGCTCTCAACGAAGTGCTCGAACGCTGGCGCTCCGACTACCCCGGTCTCCAAATCAACGCCAACCAATCCCTGAGAAATGAAACTCTCAAAATCTTCCGTAGCGTATTCTCCATAACCTACGCCCTGCAAGGCATCGGTCTCTTCATATCCGTCTCAGGACTCAGTGCGATGCTCTTCACCGCCCTACTTGAGCGAAAACCACTCCTCGACGCACTCCGACGCATGGGCACGGGTCGACGCCAAATCGCCCGGGCCGCCCTCACCGAAGGCGTCGCTCTCGCCACTCTGGGCAGTCTAGTCGGTGCAATACTCGGTGGAGCTCTCGGTCTTGTCCTTGTCTTCGTAATCAACAAACAATCCTTTGGCTGGACCCTGGACGTCTCAATTCCTTGGGGGCAAATTGCCACCATCGCGAGCTCAGTCATCGGCTGTGCTGCTCTCACATCCTATTCGATCGGATACATCATTAGCGGTTGGCCACTCCAACGAGAAGAATGAAAAACACTCTCAAATTTGCTCTCATCTGCAGCCTCATATTCTGCTGCACCTTCCTTTCCGCTCAGGCGAACCCACTTGCCTACGCCTTAGACGAGGACGGATTCGCCTATCCAGTTCCCGAAGCCGAGCTCTCATTTCCTCGCGATCACGGCAGCCACCCTTTCTATAAGACAGAATGGTGGTACCTCACCGGCCACTTCAACAGCGAAGACAATAGTCAACGCTACGGATTCCAACTCACGTTCTTCCGCTCAGCAGGCGAACCGGGCTCCAACGCCCAGCAAATTCACATGGCCCATGCCGCACTTACCAACCTCAACACCGGTCAATTCCTCCACGAGGAGCGGCTCAATCGAGCAGGCTGGAACGCCCAATCCGCCGTAGGTCATCTCGATCTTTTCAACGGTAACTGGTCACTCAGTATGAACGAGGACGAATCCATGAAAGCCCGATTCTCCGTGCAAAGCGAAGCCATCGTACATCTGGAATTCATCCCTCTCAAACCCAAAACCCTCTTCGGCAAAGACGGCTACTCCCGAAAAGGTAAGAACCCGTCATCAGTCAGCCATTACATCACCTTCACTCGCCTCGGAACGACGGGCACGCTCGAACTCAACGGCGAGTCCTACTCCGTAACGGGTCAAACATGGATGGACCACGAATTCAGCAGCAGCCAACTGGAGCCGGGCCAAATTGGCTGGAACTGGACGAGCCTCATTCTCGACGACGGCACCGAGCTAATGGCCTACGTCATGCGTCGAGCTGACGGAAAAACCGACCCTCATTCCACACTCACTCTGATCGCCGCCGATGGCTCAAAACGTGCCTTATCAAGCGACGCCTTCGAATGGACTCCCCAACGCTTCTGGCAGAGTCCCACTTCAGGAGGCAACTATCCAATCGATTACCACCTCAGTTGGAACGACGCAGGCGAAAAGGGAGAGATTTTCGTCAAAGCAAACGCCGACGCCCAAGAGCTCCAAGGACAGATCGGCCAATTCCAATACTGGGAAGGTTCCAGCCAAGCCTACGACGCGAATGGCCACCCAATCGGCTCCGGCTACACCGAACTCACTGGTTACACTAAAAGCCTCCAAGGTCAGTTCTGAGATCGTATCCGACATCCTTGCAACCGAACCGACCGACCCCACTTACTATTTCGGCCTCAGCATCTACATCACTCTAGGAACGACTCTTCTGACCTCTGCCTAGGGCGTGTCTTTAAATTAACTCTTTGCTGGTTCGAGCCGAAATAGAAGCAGCGCAAGGCTGCCAAAGCCTTGCGACACGAGTGTCGTATGGCTTTGGCGAACGCCGCGAACTTCGATTTTGGCCCAATCGCTTCGCGACAGGCTCCATTTTTCATAGAACTGCGTAGTCCAACGGACGAAGCACCGGCCCACACCCACCAAAATTCTACGAATCGAATCCAGCAATCCGTTCCAATTTCTCAACCAACAATGGTAACCGTGCTTGGCTCCCTACGTCAGGAGGCAATTGCCCCCGGAAGAGCCTCGAGGAAGAAGCGCCCTAAAACCCACGCTGATGCCGTCCATTACCGCGCATACGCTGCTGCTTAACCGGGGGCGGAGTCTCCAAATAGAGGCTGTACCACTCGTCCCCCAATCCTGCATTGGAGAAATTCTTTACACGATCGTTGGATAAGTGCTCCCAGTTCCGGATGAAGGTATCGGCATCAGTGGCCTCTTTGGCCTTCACCAAGACCCGACGGGCTTCATCAGGCTCGCCAACCTTAACGTAAATCCACGACATCAAGCCGTACAGCAAAGTGCCGCGATCGCCCTTAGCCCACCTAATCCGACTCTTGTAGACCTTTTTCGCGCCCGCCAAATCATCGTTCTTATAACAGCGTGCCATTCTCATGGCCGCCGCCAAGGGTTCCATCATCATCGGCCCCCTTAAGAAACCGCAGGTGGCAAGGATCTCGTCAACCTTGTCGAACTCCTTGAGCTGGTAAGTCGAATAAAAAGGGGTCGGGTCGTAATGTTTTAACATAAAAACTCATCCCCACAGTTAATCGCGAGCACTGGCACTATTGGAATTTCCAGTGGGCTCCTAAAGCTTGCAATGGCCGAAAAGAACGGACCGGGAACGAAGTTAACCAGAATTCTCCGACTAGTCGCCAAACATACAGTACACCGGCGTAGCGTCTCAACTAAATCTAAGAAAGATGTCCTGGGTAACGAACTGTCTGCCATCGCCAACAAGGAGGGAAACATTCTTGCTAATTGAAAGCGTCTCAGCATCCTCCTTATCAATTGCAGCATAGGCATTTAAAATCATGAATACCCCAATATCCCTCACCTACAAACGACTCTGCTCCATCACATTTTTCACGATGGGGCTCCTACAAAGCTGGGCCTGCGATTTCATTGAGCCCGAAGGTGCCGATACTAAGTTTTGGGAGGAAGCGGTAAGTCCCGGCGATATTGGATACGAACGGGTGGAAAACTGGCTAAAATTACCGGACGATGTACTGCACCCAACGGGCTCTGACGTAGCGATTGATTCACAAGGTAGGATATACATTGCCGATCGTGGAAATCCTGGACCCGCCTCCATCATCGTGGTCAATAACGACGGCGAGTTTCTCGACCAATGGAAGACAGAGGGACTACTTATCCCCCACATGATATGCTGTGACAGCAACGACAACATTTGGGTGACGGATCAGGGAACGCACCAGATCTACAAGCTGAACGATCAAGGCGAGATCATCTTTCGACTCGGAGAAAAAGGCGTCAGCGGAAGCGGACAACACACCTTTGACAAACCGACCGACGTCGAGTTTTTCGCGGATGGAAGCTGCTTGGTTGCCGATGGCTACGGCGTCAACAAGCGGATTCTTAAGTATGATGCGGACTTCAATTTTCTCGCTCAATGGGGGGCCACAAAAAGCGACGAACCTGGGCAATTCGCCGTCCCTCATGATGTCTTGATCGGATCAGACGGTCTAGTCTATGTCTCGGACCGAGACGCGTGGCGGGTACAAGTTTTCAATGCCGATGGGAAACTGCTAAAGCTTTGGCCGCACATCGGCCAGGTATTCGATTTAGCAGAGAGCAGCGATCACAATTTCTATTTTCTAGATGGGAATACGGGTCAGCTGACCGGCGTGGATAAAGACGGCAAGATGATTGGTTTTATCCGGTCCCCGGATTTGAAACGCGGACACGGCATGGCGATCACATCCGAAGACGATCTGATCCTAGCGATAAAGGACGGCCGTATCGAAAAATACCGACGCAGTGATACGACCCAACGACAGAAGTAATCCAAAAAGCCAACCTCGGTGCCCCGTCTTGGCCTCCAAAACTTGGAGAGAAATATCCCGATCCCACCCTCTACGATCATCCAGAAGATATCGTCAAACTATCGCAAACCAACTCGTGGACGCGTAGTCGTGCTTGGAACCTATAAGAGAATGCAACGCCAAGCCTGCCAGGCATTCTCGAGCGGACCACTACTCCGAGCCTTAGGCCTGGCCAGAATGAAAAGCAGAAGGGATCAATCCAATACCTTGGCAATACAAGGAGGCGAAATCGGAAGACTGCAACCTGATGAAAAAACTAACAGGATGGTCGTATTTAAAAATAATGACGACACGGCACAGGAGAAAGTTTTTGAGGCAATAATCACGAAAGCCACCAACGTTGGATTCCTTCCAGCCTTGAATTCATTTGAAAGCACGGCCTCGCTTATCACTCAGAATCGATCGATACCAACGTCAGCGGAGCCGATGGCGCTCGCAAAAGGGGTCAGGTCGGAATGGCACTCACTTAAGCAAATTATTTAGTAGAAAAAGCTTAAG
>CAWVWU010000069.1:0-17270 GCA_963933925.1 uncultured Puniceicoccaceae bacterium | reverse complement strand
ATATCAATCTGGTGGGCACCGAGGTCTGAGATCGGTCCTCCTGAGAGGCCGGTGTAGAAGCGCCAATTGAGAAAGCGGTGGCGTAGCTCTTCGAGAGAAAGGTTGCGATCGCTGCCTTGGTTAAAGCCCGCTCTGATGAGTGTATCTGCGTCCGGTAGGATGGAAGGTTTGGATACGATATCTTGGGAGGCACTCAGGGCGCGATTCCATTGGCCATTGATGTTTACGATCTGGCCGCAAATTTTGTTCTTATTGATAAGCTCGTTTAGCGTGTATTGGTAGCGCGGGTTGCTACGACGCTGGTGTCCGATTTGGCAGAGCTTTCCGGTGGAGTCCATCGCGGCTACCATACTGCGGGCGCCTTCGAGAGTGTTGGACATCATCTTTTCGCAATACACGTGACAGCCCGCCTCGAGTGCCATGATGGTGTGTGGGGCGTGCCAGAAGTCAGGAGTGGCGACGAATACGGCGTCCAGTTCTTCCTTTGCTAGCATTTCCTCAACTTCTAAGTATCGATTAATCTTGTACTTGAAGCGTGAGTTGATGGCAGAAAACGTGCGGCCGACGCGTGCCTTCATTATATCGCAGGCAGCGACGAATCGGATACCTGGAATATTGACCATCGCATTGAAGAGAACTTCATGCTGTTTGCCGCAGCCGACGAATCCAACGCGGATGTCGTCCGCGGGGGTACCGGGTGTTTTGGAGCTTAGGATCGCGGGGGATCCGAGGATGAGTCCTGCTCCGAGGGTGGACTTGGTGAGGAAGTCTCTTCGTGAGAGTAGTGGGTAGCGGTTATTCATTACTTTGGTGCAGCTACCATTTTTTGAGGATTTCGAATCGATTGTGCTTTGCGAGGACCAGGCCAATCACGATCATGATAACGTGAATGCCGAGCCAGGCAACGCCGGCATCTTGTTTGATTAGAATAAGACCAAATGTTAGGCTCGTATATAGAAGGCCCATCGCGAAGAGGGATGTTCGGGTGGCAATACCAAGAAGAACGGTAATCCCGAGTATTAGCAGTGCCGGGCCTAGAACGAAGTCGTAAATGGTTAGGAAAAAATCTGGAATTAGAGGCTCTTTGCTGAGCTTCCCGTAGAGTGCTTCGGGGACGCCGTGGTAGTTACTGAATTCGTACGCTTTGGCGGTCGTGGTTTCAGTCAAGCCGTAGCTGTTAGCCGCACCGTCTATAGTGACAGCTGTGTCGCTACTCTTGGCACCCGCGAATTTTTCAAGGCCGGTTTGGAGGGCACGGATGCCGAGCCAGGCTCGGAGGAGGAGCATGCCGAACATGGGGCCGCGATCGTCTGAAGAAAGGTTTGGGGAGCTCATGAATATATTCGGGGTGGAGTGTGAGTGAATGTTATACTGATTATAACTATGAATCGTGTCCTTAAGTGATTCTTAAAATATGCAAAAAGCTATAATATGTTCAAGTTTAATTTTGATGAATAATCTTTTAATGTAAATCGACTAAATGGGGTGGTTAGGGTTTTGTTGTTTTTAAAAGCCTTATGGTTAGTGTTTTATGATGATTGTTGACTGTGGATTATCTTCGAATTCTATTCTTTCTCGTTGTTTTGAATAATATATTTCTTGTCAAATTGCGTCAAAGATGGATGATTTGTGCTTTTGATGATCACCCTACCCCAAGAAATACAATCCGAGTACCCTGAGTTGTCGCGAGATTTCCGGGAAAGTTTGCGTCCAGGGCAGCTAATGGACGCGCTTTGGGGTGCTGTCCCTGGGGTTCACTATTTTGTGAAGGATAGGGAGAGCCGGTTTATGGGGGGGAGTCGTGACTTTGCACAGGCCTTTGGTGAACCTTCGATCGAGGCGATACTAGGGAAGACTGATTTTGATTATAGTCCCGAGTTTTTAGCAGATGGGTTTTACGCGGATGATCAGCATGTTATGAAGACAGGCGAATCGATTTTTAATAAGATCGAATTAGTTCCTGCGGCGGATGAATCTTTGGCTTGGTTGTGCACGAGTAAAATCCCACTTTTTGATGTGGCGGGTGTGATTATTGGTTTGGCTGGGGTGGCTCGTATCATTCGTGATACGGATGCGGTTTATGCGGATCATCCTGAGATGCACCTGATCGTAGATTTCGTGCGTGGGCATTACCGTGAGAAAATTTCGGTGGCTGATATGGCGGAAGTGGGCGGGGTTTCTGTGAGTTCGCAGGAACGTCTTTTCCGGAAGACCTTTGGGCTTACGCCTTTGATGTACTTGCGTAAAACTCGGCTCAATGCGGCGTGTGCGATGCTGCGTGGGACGACCGTTGATCTGGCGGATATTGCCGTTGAGTGCGGCTTTAATGATCAGACGAATATGACCCGTGCGTTTCGACTTGAATTAAAAATCACCCCTTTGAAGTACCGTCGCCGATTTAGCGATACGAAGTAAGATAGAACGAGCGGACAGGTGACGGCCTCGCAGCAATTGAATTTATAAGAACAACCCTAACACAAAACCTCAATATATAGTGAAACACGATAAAAACGATAAGCGGGTCTTTTGGGGCTCATTCATAGCCTTGGTCACCACTGCGATGGCCTTTATTATCCGGGCTATTTTGATTAATAGCGGAATTTGGCCGGAGCAGTTCGGTCTCGATAAGGTTCAGAGTGGAGTTCTATTTGGAGCGGGTATTTGGCCGTTTGCGATTAGTATCATCTTGTTCAGTTTGATCATCGATCGGGTGGGCTATAAGTTCGCGATGTATTTCAGTTTCTTTTGCTACGTGGTATTTGGCCTGTTGGCGGTACTGGCTTATGGCACGGTGAATGGCGAGGTGGTTGACCTTGTGGCAGCACAGGCTAAGGCATGGAACTATTTGTACTGGGGGTCTGTGGTTCTCGGTTTGGGTAATGGTACGGTCGAAGCGTTTATCAATCCAGTAGTGGCGACTCTCTTTAAGGATGAAAAGTCTAAGGCCCTCAATATTCTGCACGCGGGTTGGCCCGGTGGTCTTGTCTTGGGTGGTATCGTAGCGATTGGCCTTGGTGGTATCGTTGCCAGTGATTGGCGTATCCTGATCGGTCTTATGTTTTTGCCGGCAATCGTGTATGTGATCGTATTGGCTGGAGTAAAGTTCCCTGTGAATGAACGTGTTGCGGCAGGGTCGAGCTATCGTGAGATGTTGGCCGAGCTTGGAGCGGCGGGTGCGTTTATCGCGTTCTATTTGATCTACTCACAGTTGGGGCAAAACCTTTCATGGCCTATTGCCTTAACGTGGGGGCTGATTGCGGTATCGGTAATCGGATACGGCTTATATAGTAAATCTTTTGGCAATCCGCTCCTCTTGGTTTTGGTTGTGATTATGATGCCAATGGCGACGACCGAGCTTGGTACCGATGGTTGGATTTCTGGTTTGATGGAACGTCCGATGCATGCGGCCGGTTGGGATCCAACGTGGGTGCTCGTGTATACCTCAGCGATTATGATGGTTTTGCGTTTTAACGCGGGTCCTGTCATTAAGAAGTTTGGACCGTTGGGCTTACTTGCAATTTGTTCCTTGTTGGCGATTGTTGGCTTGAAGCTTTTGTCTACTGCTTCCGGCGTGGCATTTATCTTCTTTTCCGCTACGATCTATGGTGTGGCGAAAACCTATTTTTGGCCAACGATGTTGGGTGTGGTTTCCGAGCAAACGCCTCGCGGTGGAGCCCTTACGATCAATGCGATTGGTGGTATTGGAATGTTGACGGTCGGTATTTTGGGTGGTCCGTTTATCGGCTATCTCCAGGAGAGTTCTGTAACTGGTGCCCTCGAAGAGGAGTTGCCTGCAGTGTATGAGCAGGTGACGCAGGAGAGTGACTACCTCTTGGGTAAGTATACTGCATTGAATACGGCTGCTGTTCAGGAATTGCCTGAAGAAGTGAAGGCGAAGGCGACTGTGATTCAAGAGCGTGAAACTCAGGGAGCTCTCGGAAAGATGGCAATGTTTCCCGCATTCATGTTTGTGTGCTTTGTCGGTTTGATCCTCTACTTTAAGTCGAAGGGCGGTTATAAGCCGAAGGTCATCGGAGGCGATGCTCACTAACCTAGTAATTATTTGATCATAAGTTTATATGACGACTCCTAGAGTATTGAATGTTGGTTTGATCGGCGGCGGGGGTGGTGCATTTTTTGCCCATCCTCACCAGAAGGCGATTCATTTTGACGGGACCCGCCGCGTTGTGGCGGCGGCTCTTCGTAGTAACCCAGAGGCGGCACTCGAAGATGCGGCGTCTTGGGCGTATCCGATTAAAGGGTATGCGAGTTATGACGAGATGTTTGCGGCTCAGAAGGATCTTCCCGAAGAGGAGCGTTTGGACTACGTCGTGATCGTAACGCCGAATCACGCTCACTTTGATCCAGCGATGAAGGCGATCGCTGCGGGGATCCCTGTGTTTTGTGAAAAGCCTCTGACGCTCACCCTTGCGGAGGCCGAGCAATTGGCGGCTGCGGTTGAGAAGAGTGGGGTTCCGTTTGCGGTGGCTCATACTTATCTCGGTCACTGGAGTACGCGTTTGAGTCGTCATATCGTACAGAGCGGATTGATCGGCGATGTGCGTTGGGTGGATTCGTCCTATATCCAAGGTTGGCTTGCGGGCAAGGCTGAGGAGTCGGGCGTGCAACAAGCAGAATGGCGTACCGATCCGAAGCGGACCGGAAGTTCAAACTGTGGTGGTGACATCGGGACACACGCATTGATGCAGTTGCGTTATGTGACGGGTCTTGATGTTTCTCGGGTTTCGGCTCGTCTGGAGGTATTGGTCGAAGGGCGTTCCTTGGACGATCACTTTACGACGTATTGCGAACTCTCTAATGGAGCGAAAGCCTTGGTACGGGCGTCTCAGATTTGTATTGGTCACAAGAACGATATGAGTATCGAAGTAAACGGTAGCAAGGGGAGTTTGATCTGGCGTCAAGAGGAGTCTGAGGCCGTGAAAATCATGCTTCCTGGGCAACCGGATCGCGTGTATTGGCGCGGCGAAGTCGCTGCGAATGACGGTTTTCTGGGCGACTTGCCTGATGATCTGATGGGGCAGATGACGCTTCCGTCTGGTCATGGTGAGGCGTTTCATGATGCCCTTGGTCGTTTGCATCGCGACTTCGAAGTTGATGTGCGTGCGTTTAATTCTGGAGCGTCGGTGACTTGCGATGGTTCCAAGTATGCGAATGTCGATGACGGACGTATCGGCTTGGCGTTTATCGAAGCTGCGGTTGAGTCTAGTGCCAATGATGGGCAGTGGACCTCGCTTGACTCTAAATAGCAGAGGTACGGTTTTCCGGTCTCTTTTTCAAATTTCGTTTTTTGTATTCTAGAATCTTATTAAAAATCTTATTACCATGAAAGAACACTCAAAGTCCTCGCGTCGTTCCTTTTTAAAGCAAGGTGCGGCTCTCGGAGCTTCGCTGTTTGCGGCTCCCATGATTCTCCGTGCTGAAACTCTCGGGCTGAATGGGCGAACTGGACCTAATAGCAGGATCAATCTTGGATTGATCGGTCATGGTAATCAGATGCGTTCTCATCTTAGTATTGTTGGGCGAGAGGGTGTTTATCCGCTCTATGTTTGCGATTTGAAGCCCGACAAGTTGAAGGCAGCGAAAGAGACTATGGCTGAGCGTGGGTTTCCGGATGTTATCGCGACTCCGAATTACGAGGATGTGATCAACGATCCGGCGGTTGATGCGGTAATGGTGGTAACGCCTGATCACTGGCACGCTTCTATAGCGATCGCTGCGATGCGTGCTGGTAAGGACGTGTATGTTGAAAAGCCAATGACGTTAACGATCGCCGAGGGTAAGGCGATGGTCGCAGCAGAAAAGAAGTATGGCTCGATCGTTCAGGTCGGGTCTCAGCAGCGTTCGGACAACACTTTTCGTAAGGCGGCCGAAATCGTACGTAACGGTTGGATTGGCGAAATTAAGGAAGTCTATGCGAAACTCGGAACTTTCCCACCAAATACGGTTGAGCCAGAGGAGGCGATACCAGCTGGGTTCAATTACGATAAGTGGTTGGGGCAGACTCCGTATGAACCGTATTCAGCGGAGCGTGTGAGTGGTAGCTATGGTGGCGGTTGGCGTCGTTTTTGGAATTATGGATCCCGTAAAAATGGTGATTGGGGTGCGCATCACTTTGATATTACGCAATGGGCTCTCGGTCGCGATCATACTGGCCCAGTCCTGTTTACTCCCAAGGGGTACCAGGGTGCCAAGCATCATTCTTTTGAATATGCAGATGGGATAAAAGTAGTGAGAGACCATGAAGATATGAAGGGTCATATGATTCGCTTTATCGGAAGTGAAGGAGAAGTGCGTGTGAGTCGCAATGGAAAGATTGATACTACACCTTCAGCACTCGTGGGGCGTCCGTTAGCTGCGTTTGATACTCATCTTTACGATTCGCCGGACCATAAACAGAATTGGCTGGATTGTATCCGATCGAGAAAGACGCCGATCTGTACTGCAGCCATTGGGCATCGAACTGCTACGATCTGTCAACTCGGAGGAATTGCAGAGCGTTTGGGG
Source organism: uncultured Puniceicoccaceae bacterium (assembly GCA_963933925.1). Lineage (GTDB taxonomy): Bacteria > Verrucomicrobiota > Verrucomicrobiia > Opitutales > Opitutaceae > JAKYXN01. Next base: position 10,745 of record CAWVWU010000069.1, on the reverse strand, counting down.
CGTCCCGTTGGATGGAATCCTGACTTAGAGCAAATCGTTGGAGATTCAGAGGCAAAGCGGATGCAGGATCGTCCTCGTCGTGCAGGGTATGAGCTCCCTGTGTGAGTTAGAATAATCTAAACTATTTATCATTATGTACAAATTTCTAATTACACTCTTCGCCTGCTGGGTGGTCTCGACTGCGGCGGCACTCGATATCGATGGCGTTATGGCAAAACTTGGGTCGGCCGATTATTCGGAAAGGCAAGACGCTCGGAATGATCTGATGCAGACCTTAGCCGAGGCAACGGCCCCTGGAGTCGATTCTGAGGAGCTTCGGATGCTAGAGGATGGCCTCGGACCGTATCTTGATGGGGAGCTTCCGCTCGCGTCTCGCCTCTATCTAATCGGTATGTTCGAACTCTTCGGAAGTGCTCGTTCGGTGGATGTATTGTATCCGCTGCTCGAAAACTCTGATGAGAAAGTGCGCGACAGCGTTCGTCGTGCTCTGTCGACTATTCCTGGAGATCGTGCGGGCACGTATCTTATCTCAGGACTGGAGAAGAGTGCCCCTGCGGAGAAAGTTCATTACATCGCCGCTTTGGCTTATCGTGGAGATCCGGCAACGGCACCTGTAATTGCGAACGAGCTTAAGTCTGATGTAGCTGAGGTTGTGGTTGCAGTTGCACAAGCTCTGGGAGTTTTAGGCAATAAGGATGTTGTTTCTGACTTGTTAGCGGCACATAAAGCGGCGAAAGCGGATACCTTATTGGCAATCGAGGCCTCTCTGTTGAATATCGGAGTCGATGTTGATGTCGCCGTCAAACTCGTTAAGAAGGGTCGTTTTGCGGCGACTCGTTTAGTTGCCTACCAGCAACTAAAAGAGTTGGATGCTAAACGTGCGGACCGAGTATTGCGTGGAGTGCTCAGCAATCCCGCTTATTCAGGGCGAGCTTTGTTTTTGCGTGAGGTTATGGTGAATGGTTCTGAGGCAGATCGTCTGTCATTGGTGGAAGGTCTAGAAGACGCTTCGGATGTGGATCGACTGGTGATTGTTACCGCAATTGGTGACCTTGGTTTATCTGAATTTGAGCCTCAGACTCTTGCGTTATTGGCGGATACTGAAGGAGTAGTACAGGCGCGTGTTATTGAGACTCTCGGCGTTGTTGGGGGAGAAGCGAGTTTTGGGCCCTTGAATCGTATTTATCGTTTAAATCCGAAAACTGATGGGATCGTTTCCGCGATGGCACGGCTACGTACTGAATCAGCCGATAAGCGTTTTTTAGATGTTGCTCAAAGCGGTCCTGATACCGCGACTCAGGTTGAGGCAATTAGGATTCTTGCTCTTCGAAATAGTGATGGAGGTACAGCGTTGTTGAATGCTATTGCCCGTGATTCGGTTGATGGGACGTTGAGGAAAGCGGCGTTTACGGCACTGGAAACGATTGGTGATGTGGAAAGTTTGAAGGTTCTTTCTAGTGTCGTTTTATCTAAGGGTGAATTGACGCGTCCTGCACAACGTAGTTTGAAACGGCTCTCCACGAACTTTGGGGCGGCGGACTATCTTTGGACTGAAGTCTACAAGCCAGCCTTGGATGGTGCTGTGGATAGTGACGCTCGAGCGGGGCTGGTATTGATTTTGGATGGGATTGCGGGCGAGGAGTCTTTGGCGTATTTGAAAGAGGTTGTCATGGATCCGTCATCGGGACTTGAATCATCTGCTCAGAGCACCTTGATGCGTTGGCCATATATTGAGTCGGCTGATGTGTGGGTGGAGATTGTATCGGCAGAGGGTGCCAGTGCGAAGGAGATTTCTATGGGAGAGAGAGCAATCAAGCGAGCTTTGACCAACAAGGATATTGATGGGAAGGCTGTCGTTAAATTGAACCTCGCACTACGTGCGGTGCAAAATGCTCCGTCCGTTGATTTTAAGCTAGCCATTCTTAGTTGTTACGAGGGGACGCTTTTGAGGTGGGAGAAGGAGAGTATCAAATCTGTTTTCAAACCCTTGCTGGATGATCCAGATGTCTCTGAAGTCGTGAAGGCTATCCTTGATTTCAGTTAACGCTGCGTTGTTATAGTAATTTATTTGGTTTTAATCGTATTTAATTTTTAAGAATTCATGGCACGTCCAGTTACACTATTCACCGGCCAATGGGCCGATCTTTCACTCGCCGAACTTGCTCCTAAGGTTAAGGAGATGGGCTACGATGGGGTTGAACTCGCTTGTTGGGGAGATCACTTCGATGTGAATGCAGCGTTGAACGATCCTGACTATATTGCTCAGAAGTGGGCTTTGCTCGAGGAGCATGGTCTGACTTGTTATGCGATTAGTAGTCACTTGGTAGGGCAGGCGGTTTGCGATTTGATCGATGAGCGTCACGAAGCGATTTTGCCTCCTCATGTGTGGGGCGATGGTGATCCAGAGGGTGTACGTGAGCGTGCGGCTGAGGAAATGAAGATTACGGCCCGTGCGGCACGAAAGTTTTTCGATGCACGACCGGGCGGTGCACCAAAACGTGTCGTCGTGAATGGGTTTACCGGCTCTTCGATTTGGCACCTGTTGTATTCGTTTCCCCCGATTGTTCCGGGGCAGATCGATGCGGGGTACAGGGATTTTGCTCGTCGTTGGAAGCCGATTCTAGATGTGTTCGAAGAAGAGGACGCTTATTTCGCCTTGGAAGTGCATCCGACGGAAATCGCTTTTGACTGTGCGAGTGCGGATCGGGCGATTGAGGCGATTAACTATCACCCTCGTTTTGGGTTTAACTATGATCCGAGTCACCTTGGCTATCAAGGTGTGGACTACGTTAAGTTTATCCGCGATTTCGAGACCTATATTTTCCACGTGCATGTGAAGGATGCGTGGTGGGGTCACGGGAATGGGGATGTCGGCGTATTTGGCGGACATACTGAATTTGGGGATTCGCGTCGTTTTTGGGATTTCCGTTCTCCGGGCCGTGGCGATATTAACTTCGAGGAGATTATCGTGGCTCTGAACGACATCAGTTACAAGGGCCCGCTCTCGATCGAGTGGGAGGATATTCGAATGAATCGTCTGCATGGCGGGGCAGAGGCGTGTGCCTTTACGCGTAGTCTCGATTTTGCACCGAGTGACGTGGCCTTCGATGCGGCGTTTGACCAGGACAAGTAATCGCTTTTTTTGAGTGCGGAAAGCGCTAGGATGCTGCTTCTTTATTTTGGAGGAAATAGGGTCTGTTGAGTTGGGCCTTGGTTCCTGAGAATTGGGTTGTATGCCAAGTGCCATAGGAATCGGTGGCGCGGTGTTGGTGGCGGTTCTAGCTTGGAAGGCTCCGTTTACGACATCGAAGGGGGCGGTGATGGGCGGGTGTGCGAAAGGTCTCATTGGTCGGGAATTGCGTTCACCAAATGGGACAGGGACTCGTCCCAGCCACCATTTGGCCGCCTTGTTCTCGACTAAATGGGTTCCTTCCAGCTTTGAGCTCATTCCTAAACCCACCCTAAGGGTAAAGACTAGTTATGTTAAATAGCTTGCAATTCCTAGGGGGGAGAGGCGTAATCCGCCGCTTTTTCCAAGAGAGGTGCCAAAGAGCACCGTTAATGACGGCTAGGCAGAGTGTGTATTGTCCGGCTGTTTAAACAGGGGATAATACAATGAGTACTGAAGAAAATAACGAAGAGCTGCCTAAGTTCAGCGAAATGGGTCTGTCGGCTTCTGTCATGAAGGCGTTGGACAAAATTGGATATGAATCACCCACGCCTATTCAGGCGCGGATCATTCCTTACGTCTTAGAAGGACGCGATGTGATTGGCCAGGCCCAGACGGGTACTGGTAAGACGGCTGCGTTTGCTTTGCCCTTGTTGAGTAGCCTCGACATGAAGCAGAAGGAGCCGCAGGTCTTGGTCTTGGCACCAACACGTGAATTGGCGATCCAGGTTGCGGAAGCATTCCAAGGTTATGCTAAGGAAGTTAATGGCTTTCACGTTCTGCCTATCTATGGTGGTTCGGATTACGGGGCACAGTTCCGTCAATTGAAGCGTGGAGCTCACGTTATCGTGGGAACTCCTGGTCGTGTTATGGATCATATCCGTCGCGAGTCGTTGGATCTTTCTAAGTTGAAGTGTCTCGTCTTGGACGAGGCGGATGAAATGCTCCGCATGGGCTTCATCGATGATGTTGAGTGGATTTTGGAGCAGACGCCTTCTGAGCGTCAGGTTGCATTGTTCTCTGCTACTATGCCGTCGGTTATTCGCCGTATTGCTCAGAAGCACCTTAACAATCCAAAGGAAATCACTATCGAGTCCAAGGCGCGTACAGCGGATACGATTCGTCAGCGTCACTGGATGGTAAGCGGGCATCACAAATTGGATGCTTTGACACGTGTTCTCGAGTGCGAGGAAACGGATGGTATGATTATCTTCGTTCGTACGAAGAGTGCGACGACCGAGCTTGCAGAACGTTTGCAAGCAAGGGGCTTCGCAGCCACGCCGTTGAATGGCGATATCGCTCAAGCAAAGCGTGAAAAGACAATCGAGCAGCTCAAATCGGGTAAGCTAGATATCTTGGTGGCAACGGATGTTGCGGCACGTGGTCTTGATGTGGACCGTATTAGTCACGTTGTAAATTACGACATTCCTTACGATGTAGAATCTTACGTTCACCGTATCGGCCGTACGGGCCGTGCCGGCCGTAAGGGAGATGCAATCTTGTTTGTAGCTCCCCGTGAAAAGCGCATGTTGGGAGCGATCGAGCGTGCTACAAATTCTCGTATCCCACTTATGGATATGCCTACTAACGAGGCGATTAATAATATCCGTATCGGAAAATTTAAGCAGAAAATCACGGATACATTAGCTCTAGAAGGATTGGATCTCTACAGTAAAATTGTGGATGATTACCGTCAGGAGCATAATATACCTTCATTGGAAATTGCGGCTGCTTTGGCTAAAATGTTCCAAGGTGATGAGCCCTTGTTGCTCGATAAGAAGCCTAGAAAAGAACGTCTTGATGGCGGAGATGTTCAGCAAGGTCGTGGAGATCGCGGAGACCGTGGAGATCGCGGTGGACGTTTCGGAGATCGTGGAGACCGTGGTGATCGTGGTGGACGTTTCGGAGACCGTGGAGATCGTCCTGAGCGTGCTCCTCGCCCACAACGTGCCCCAGATCCCGTTGAAGATGGCATGGCTCGTTATCGTATCGAAGTCGGACGTAACGACGATGTGCGTCCTGGTAGTGTTGTGGGTGCGATCGCTAACGAGGCAGGTCTCGACGGTGAGCACATTGGACGTGTGGCAATTTATGATGATTATAGCACGGTTGATCTTCCAGAAGGAATGCCGCGTGAGATCATGAAGATCCTTAAGAATACCCGTGTTGCGGGTAAGACTATGGATATTTCTGAAGATACCGGAAAGGCTCCAAGTGGCCCTCGTGGTGGATCACGTGGACCAAGAGGTCCTCGTAGTAGTGGCCCACGCGGACCGAGAGGTCCTCGCGGAGCAGTCGGTGGTGGCTTCAATCGTGACCGTGATCGCGGAGATCGTGGTGGTAGTGGTGGCCGGTTTGGTCGCGACTAAGTCGTTATTCCGATAGAACTTTAAAAATGAAAAAGCCGAGCAGTGATGCTCGGCTTTTTTTTGTGAGAAGAGGGGTTGTTCGGATAACCGGACTACGCCAAGGCTACGACCGGCAGGCTATCCGGACCTCCATTTTAGAAAAGCTAGCAGGTTTTCGATCTGCTCGTTTGGGAATGTTGAACTAAGTTTCTTTTTACTAGTAGATTCCTCGTCCTTCGGTAATGCGGTCGTCGCTGAATACCACAGTCTGTTGGGCAAAGCGATTTGACCAATAGACCCAACGGTCTCCGTCTGTGCTAGGGGTTACGTGTACTGGGGGATACCCGCGGGCAGCGATAGCGATTTCTTTGGTCATTCCAAGCCGTAGTTGACCGGCGAGTACGGATGCTCTCAGTCCTTCTGGGAGCTTTTCAAGGGGAGTCTTTTCAGATGACAGATAGTTTTCAGTTAGGGATTCGGTGGTGTGGCCAGTGAAATTGGGTATATTTATTATGCTAATTTCTTGACCGGTTTCAATAATGCGTAGGGTAAAGAGCTTCTTTTTGAGAGCGACGACTTCGACCTCTGTGTTGACGGGGACTACGATTCCGCGGCCATAGTTTGTCGCGGAGTGTTTGTTTTTTTCCTGAAAAAATGAAACGCGTGTAAAATACTTGCCTCCCACTTCTCCTCTTACTTTGGGTACTGCAATTGATGGAAGTTCCATCGTGGAAAATTCACCGGTTGGGCGGCTGGTAGTGTAGCTTGAGGGTGCTGGTGCAGTTGACGGAGTTACGTTAGTATTAAGCATGAGAGCTTTCTTAACGATCGCATCTGAAATGCCCGCTTCTTTTAGAGCGATCAATCCGTCTGTAGATAGGTCGTACTCGGCTTTCTCTTGATCCATTTTGAGGAGAATCGTCTCTTCCCCCAATCCAGCGTTATTTAGTTTAATGAGTTCATCATTGTTCAAGGCATGGATATGCTGAGCTAATAGGCCGAATGTGGCGCAGAGTGTTATGATTGATCTTAATTTCATACGAGGGTTCCTTTTTGGGGTTGGTTGGGTTGAATAGATATTATGTGAATTTGGAGACGAATTATCTATAATGTTTGAATCCGAAATAGACGAAAGGATTGGGTACGGCAATACCTTTTAAGAATTTGGATTGGAGTTTCTGAGACTTTTGAACTTCTGAATTGTCTCGATAACATCCGGACTTCCATTTTTGGCTAAATGGGAGCTGTTGGATCTTTATGAGTTGTGCGGTTGTAGCGGTCACCTAGATCTCTGAGATATTGAGTGGAGCCGTCGCGGAGTTGTTGGAGATCGTCGACTTCGTAGCGCCATTCCCAGTTGTTTTCCGCTGCTCCGGGAGTATTGAAGCGAGCTTCGCTTCCGAGGCTAAAGAGATCTTGTAAAGGGAATATCGCAAGTTTGGCTACTGATTGGAAGCAAGAGCGGATGAAATCCCAGCCAATGTTTTCGCCGGAAACTTCGTAGTAGCGTCGCACGGAGTCCTTTGTTTTTGTAGGTGCGTTGGCGTACCAACCAATTGTTGTATCATTATCGTGGGTACCGGAATAAATAACCGTGTTTGGGTCTAGGTTATGCGGTAGGTAAATGTTGGATGAGTCTTCGTCGAATGCAAATTGAAGGACGGACATTCCTGGCAAACCTGTATCGGCACGGAGTTGGTCGACCGTGTCGCAGAGTTCGCCGAGGTCTTCGGCGATGAGTTTGCAATTGCGTACGCCTTTTTGGATAGCCTTGAAGAAGTCTATTCCGGGTCCTTTGGTCCACTCGCCAATTCGTGCAGTGGGGGAACCGTAGGGAATGGACCAGTAGGTGTCGAAGCCACGGAAGTGGTCGATGCGTACGATGTCGTACATATCGAAGCTGGCGTTGAGACGTTCGACCCACCATTTGAAACCGTCTTTTTTCATGGCGGCCCAATCGTAGAGTGGGTTGCCCCAGAGTTGGCCGTCTTCGGCGAAGTAGTCGGGAGGGCAACCGGCGACTGCCGTTGGGAGTCCGGTTTTAGGGTCGAGTTGAAATTGTTCTGGGTTTTGCCAGATGTCGGCACTGTCGAGAGCTACGAAGATGGGGAGATCGCCAATGATTTCTACGCCACGGGTTTTCGCGTGAGCCCGGACGTTTTCCCATTGTCCGTAGAACAGGTATTGGAAGAACTTTTGGGCATCGATATCGCGTTCCAGTTCTTTGCGCAGTGGGTTCGATTTGGCGTCTTTGTAGGATCTGAGGTTTTTTGACCATTCATACCATGGTTTCCCGTCGAAGTGTGCCTTGAGGGCTTGGAAGTAGGCGAAGGGTTCGAGCCAGCTTTTGTGTTTGGCTTTGAATTCTGTAAAGCTGCCGTAGGGCCGGATTTGTTGATCGCCTTGTACGAATACTTCGTAGACGGAGTCGAGGACGGCCCATTTCGACATGTAGAGTCCGCCGTAGTCGACGAAGGTCTGTGGGAGGTGGGCAAGGTCGTCGAGTATCTTTGGATCGAGGAGTTTACCCGCCTGGAGTTCTCGGAGGGATATAAGGTAAGGGTTTCCAGCGAAAGCGGAGAATGATTGGTAGGGGGAGTTTCCGTAGCCGGTGGGACCGAGTGGACAGATCTGCCAATATTTGAGACCAGCTTCTGAGAGGAAGTCGATAAATTCGAGGCAATGGTCGTTGAGTGTTCCGATTCCGAATTCGCCGGGGAGGGACGAAGGGTGTAGGAGGACGCCGCTTGCTCTTTGGTCGAGCCAATTGAAAAGTGCTTGTTTCACGGTTGGGAATGGATGGATATTGGTTGCAATAGAGAGTTCGGTTTTGATGGTGTGAGCTAATGTACTCACAGGGCAAGAAGTAAGTCGCTTAGGGACTAAAACGTATCAATATTTGTATCGAAATTCATAAAGATATTGGGCTTATTGGCGATAAATAAGGTGTCAGGTTCGAAAGCCTTCTACAATGAAACTAACGGATTACCGACAGTTATAAACGCTATAGCGAAGTCGATTCGAATCTAGCCTAACGGTCCCTCTTTTTAGAGGGGCCGTTTGTTTTTTTTGAGATCTGTTCAAAGCTATCAAGTGGAGTAAACTGTTTTGTTTGAGGTGAGGGTGACAAATATTGTGCATTAGGGTTTGTTATGATTTGTGTCAGTTTTTTGCGTGTAAAGTGATAAGGTCGATGTGGTCTTGATCCTGTGATGCGTGCTGGCTCCATACTGTGCGTGAAGTTACGAAGAGTGCGACTGTTACGCTCTACGAGGGAAGGGAGAGAGGGAGAAACGTGGGCTTGTGTTTTTTTAGGTGCTTTGTAGCTTTGTTTAATGAGTTCGGATAATGGATACAGAGTGTACTTGGCGGGTGAATTGTTTGATGCGAAGCATTTGGCAGGTAATGTTCTATTAGCTGAGGCGATCGAGGCGGAGTCAAATGGACGTTTTCGAGTGGTGTTGCCACAGGATTTGGAATTGCCTTCGATGGAACCGAAGACGATTCGCGATGAGGACTTTAAGGCTTTGTTGGACTGTGATGCGGCGATCTTTCAATTCGATGGGTGCGACCTTGATTCTGGGACGGTCGCTGAATTTATGGCGGCGAAGTTTGCGGATATTCCTAGTGTTTTGTTGCGAACTGATTTTCGGCGAGGGGGAGATCGAAATGAGCAACCCTGGAATTTGATGTGTAGTTTTTATCCACGTACTAAGAGTTTGGTGGTTGATGCCATGGGTGCGTATGCGGAGGCTCGGAATCGTGGGGTTGAGGGCGGTAGAGGATGCGTTGATTCCGCGATGGCTGATGTGGCTCGTGGAGTTGTGGAGAGATTGGACGCGTGTATGGCTTTGCCGAAACTGGATGGACTAAAGGACGATGAACGGATGAAATGGGTTAAGGCGAGTTTGGGAATTTAGATGGGGTGATTGGGGAAGAGAAGGAGGGTGATAGGGTTATGTTTTGGAGGATGATTATTGCTCTGGAAAGCGGTAGGGATGCCGCTTCTAAGATAGAACAGACCATGTGGTAGGGATTTGGCTTCGTTACTCTACGCCGTGACAAGGAAGGTGAGGGAGATTCTTGGTGTCGCGTTGACTTGGGGGAGTAAATTGTTTTGGGTGGTTTTTATGGCTAAAACCTATCTTGAGCGTCGAATTGTTAAGTCGGGAATAGAATTATGCGAAGATCGTATTCGCATGAAAGGTACGACGATTTCGGCTGATGATTTACGGGGGATGACTGTCCGCACCTTATCTCCTGCGGGGCAGGTGGTGTATTCGGTTATAGGAGTGGTAATTGTTGGTTTGGCTTTGTGGATCCATTCGGAAATAACCAATATGGCATTGTCGGTGATGGTCCTCTTGATGGGGTTTTCGAACTTTTTGTATGCGATTCATGGCAGACCGAAGACTGTGGCTGTATTGGGGGATTCGGTTGATTTGATGGATTTGACTGCGGAGATCGTGAATGAGTTCGTGAAACAGGCTGATAGTCGTATTGAATCGAAGGAACGTTAGAATTGGAGATTAGCATTTCTGAGGTGTTGAAAGCCTTGTGGCTAGATCCTTTGCTTTGGCGTATTTCCTGCTTTGAATTTGTTAAACATGCTATAGTTCGTGTTGGAATGAGGATTGCAGTTTACGTAATCCTTTGCCTAGTATCGTTCAAAAGCTCGTAAGCTCGCTATCCCATGAAAGTATTTACTATAGAAATCGCTAGTGCGGTTGAGAAAACGATTTTGGAATTTCTTAAAGACTGGGGGGGTGCCGGTAAGGTGCGGTTTACTCGGTTTATTGATTTGGGAGGGAAGCAGACGGATCTCTTTATCTATCCACCTGCTGCGGATGCGAGCCCTCGAATAGTGCTTCGTGTTAAATCGGTCTACAAGACGGACGAGGGCGAGTGCATGCAATATTTTGTAGAAGTACCGGGGACGACTAAGACGTTGAGTGATGTGTTGGTATCGCCTGAAATTTGGAAGTTACCAGCCGTTGCCGACAAGGTGTTAAGTTTTGTGAAGAACGAGTTGATGGTACTTTTGAGTGAAGGTGGCGAGGCTTTGGAAGAAGGTAGTTCTGGTAGCTTGCCGGAGGCTCAGTCGTCAGATGATGACGATGAAGATTACGAAGATATGGATACTTCGGGCATTCTAGCCGGGGGTGATAGTTCAGCTGGGGGTGATGATGATTTCGACCCCGAGGCCATGATTAGAGCAGCGAACGCTG
>CAWVWU010000068.1:0-17409 GCA_963933925.1 uncultured Puniceicoccaceae bacterium | reverse complement strand
TTCAAATTTAAATGAAAGCTTACTCCAAATGCCGCGAAGCGGCTTCGTTCAACTACGGAATGCAAGTAAACGGCCAACTGAACGAAGGCGGTATAAACACTGGTGACACCTTCACTCTTCACAACTTCGGTGATGTCCGCTCTTTAGATTGGACCGATATCGAAAATACGAGCGACGACAATACAGTTACGCGATTCTCCAAGCCGGAGGATTTGGCATGGGACACCCAAAACTCCAATCGCTTCTATTTCGTATCATCAGGAGTCTCCAACCCGACCCGTCTTTGGCGAGTCACTCTCAACGACATTTCACAACCAGAGACAGGCGGTACAATTGAGATCCTCATTGATGGTTCTCTAACACCAGAAAAAAACTACAGAAGTTTTGACAATATCACCTGCGACTTCAACGGCGACGTATTTGTCCAGGAAGACGGGGGAATCCTAAGCCGCATCTGGCACTACGATACCTCCGAAGAAACCATGGTCGAAATCGCCCACCACAACCCCCTCTATTTCCAACAAAACGGCCAACCGGAATTCATATCAACCCTAGGGGAAACGTCGGGGATACTCGATCTTAGCGGTGTCCTAGGCCAAGGCTGGTACTTGCTCACATCGATCGTACACGTTGATGCAGAGGAGCCCCTCGACAAGCTTCCCCTGTTCGAGTTCGACCCGCCCTATTACGTGGAATCACAAGTCTTGGTAATGTTTATCCCTCATGTCGTCGACATCGAACCCGACACCGCCATAAAACTCGCCTTCAATTCTGACTTCATTCTTAGTTTCGAAACGACCCCAGGCTTCAACTACCAAGTCCAACGTGCCACAGATTTGTCGTTTTGGGAAGACGTCGGTAACGTTCACATCCACGACGGTTCAAGTCCGAAACAGGTCCAAGTAAGCCCAACCGCTAGCGGCGAAGACTTCTACCGCGTTCTAAGGACAACTCCATCACCTTAAGACCGCTGCCAAGGCCACTCGATTGCAATCAGTACAATCGAATTCCCCATCTTATGAACACAAAGCTCCATCGCTCAATTGTACTTCTGGCCTCTTTTACACCCTTTATCGGAACCTCGGGTTTCGCTCAACAGTATGAGGTTTCGGCGAAGAGTACTTCGTTTACGATGGGAGTTCGTTCGATCTGATAACAGCGGACTTCCATGGAATACCGCAAAACAGCAGCTTCAGTCCTTCAGTCCCCTTTTCAGGGGAGAAAATAGTATTCATACTCAACAAAACCAGTTTTTTTTTCCCTCGGGATAAATTCGCTCTCTTCATTCATGATTCAAAATCCATATCAACATCGCTCTTAACAGAAACGGGAGGATTAAATGACAATTCGACCAGTGCGGATGGGCGGTACGAGCCGTTTGTCTCAGATCGCAATAAATCGGCTTTCCTCTCTTACCAATGCTCCGTTGGACGAATACTCCAGACCGGATAAACAAGACGTATAAGCGTGACCTCATACCGATCGGAAACCAATGAATACAGCAAGACCACCCATCCAAGCCGCCCAGGGCTCCTCCGACACGGTGAACGGCGAAATCACTCCTCCGGACATCGATGCTAGGACTTCGTTTCTCCCGCTGAAGGATTCCGAGCACGCAGAATTCTGCATTCAGCCTACCCTACGATCTAAATCAACCCGATTGAATCTCCTATCGACCAGTGCCAGAGAGACTGATCATTCCAATGTTGAAACTGCAGGGGCAAGGACGTCCCTCATGGGTCAATTGCGCTTTGCAAAAACCCTGCGAACTGTACTGCTCGGCGGAGTGGGGTTGCTGGCGGCAGGCCTGCCGGTTGTAGACGCCTCGGCCGAGGTTTTGAGTGTAGACACATTGGTTGTAACGGGGGACGCCATTCCGGGAGACGATGCTACCTATACAGGGATTGAATTCTTCACAATCTGGGATGATGGTGAAGTGGTCTTCAATGCGAAGATTTCACCTTTTAGCCAGGGTGTGTTTCGGGTTGCCGAACCGGGCGTTGTTACGGCAGTAGTCTTTCCTGGTGGCAGTATGGGTTCCTTGGGAACTTTCGGTGTCAATAGCCTGGGTGGATTATCGTTCGCCACAAACGACGCTAAGACAATCGCATTTCCAGGCTACTTTGACACTCAAGGGGCAGAGACTCAACTCTTTGCCTTGACGAATGGTGGCTCGCTTCAGGTGATCGTCGGAGGTCGACCGACCGACGGCGTGACAATTACAAGTGGAATAACGGGAAATGAAGTGAATGTACGGGTGATAGGGCTTCTCTACTCGGGATCACAGCGAGGCGAGCTGGCCTCATTCAGCATTTCCGAAAGTGGATCGATGGCCTTCTATGCAAAATTTGGCAACATAGTAGGAGGAGGCATGTTTGTTGCAACTTCGCCGGGCGATCTGAGAAATATCTATTTCGATGGAGATCCGGCACCATCAATTCCAGGCGCATTTCTTGAGAAAGCGTCGGATGTTGTACATGGCACGGGCAATAGGGCCTATTTCTACTCGGTGTTGTCGGGCACTGATACCGCTCACAATGGCGCTGTTTATCGAGACACAAACGGTGCCCTCGAACTCATTGCCCAAAAGGGGGCAGCTATTCCCGGTATCCCGGACGCGTATTTCACCACCTTCTCTGATCTTCTACCAGGGCAAGGATCGACGTTCTTCCTGACGGGAGGAGAACGGAATGAGGCTTCGGGCAACACAGCATCCGCGATCTGGATGGGAACGTCCGGTTCTAATCTTGAGGCAATCGTAAGGTTCGGATTCAGCGACAGCTACATCGCCTCAACGGATGTCGGCGATATCCGGTTCCTCGCCGCTAACTTCAGTGGAGGAATGGGCTTCAGTACTGATAGCGCTCGCCAGCCGCTTTTCGGCGAAGACGGAAAACTCTATTTTATTGGGAGTGGCACCAATGATCTCGGCCAGTCAGTTTCAGGCGTCTGGGCCTACTCCCCGATCGATGGATCGATCTCTCTGCGATTGGCCACGGGCTCCAGCGCCTTTTACGGGTCCTGGGCAACGCCTTTGAGCGGTGTTGATATTATCGGGGTCAATGCTTCGGGCCAAATGGCAGTCGCGTCATGGGGAAGAAACGGCGATAACACCAGTTATTGGATACAGCAAGCTAACGGCGCAATGAGTTTTATTACCGGTGTGGGGGAAACGGTCGACGGTCGTGCTTTCGATGGCTTTGTGACCGTAAAAAGGTCGGGGATTCGTGCCGATTTGAATGATGACGGAGATCTCGCTTTACGCATGCCGTTTCAGGATAGCAATGATGATTATCATTGGGCGTTGGTTCGTTTCGCAACGGACGAGAACGCGGAGGAACCCGGTACCGAGTTTCTTTGGACGGGTGATGCAGGTGACAACGACTGGCATAAGCCCATGAACTGGGACATCAAAGCGACCGGAGAGGATGCGACGGTGGCACCTGGGGCATTGGAGGGTTTGGAAACCGTCGAGATAGCGCAGAGCACGGTAGTCCTTGAGAATTCACCCGCCCATATCCGCTCGATCGAGGCCGGAGGATCCCTCATTGTAACCCAACCCCTAATGATCGAAAAAAGCTCCAGTATAGAAAGCCTGAAGCTCAGCGCGAATTTGTCCACCGGAGGAACGCTACGCCTCAGCGGCGATAACGTCTGGAATCGCGGTATAATTTATGGTGACGGTTCTATTGATCTTCAGAGTGCCAACAGCACGCTAGCAATAAATGCCATAGGGGGTCTACTTGGACTCGAAACAGACCTCTCTATCAGTGGCGTGGCCACGCAGTCTGTCGGCACTCTAGACTTGGACTCGGGTAGCGTGATCGTGACTTCAAGCAGCGTTGCGAGTGTACCAGTCCTTCAAGATGTCGGTGCGGGCTCGATCACGGTGGAGGATTTCGGTGGATATGTGCTTAAGGATGGCGGTATTGTCAAAGGCGATCACCCGAACGCCAAGTTCTTGCTGAAGAATTTCAGTCGATTGACTATTGCCAGTCCGAATGAAATATTCGGCCGGCGTGGAGCGGAGATCGATGTGCCGATCGAAGCGACCGGTGTAACCTCGATTAAAGCCGAACCCAAATCTATCCTGAAGATTTCGAAAAGCGGAAACTACACGGGAGAGACAACTATTATTTTGGAGGAGAGCTCCATGCATTTCAATGGTTCTCAGACGTACTCGGGGGATACCACCTTTGTTTTATCGGGTTTACCGGGTAAAACGAGCTCTCTTCTTTTTGATTCGGAGCAGACTGATGCGATGCATACCTTCAGCGGAAAATCCTCTATCCGATCAACCAAAACGCTCAGAGATCCTGAGGAAATTCCTATCGTAGTGATGAAAGACGCACTGACAGTGTTGAATGGCGATCTGACATTTTTCTCTGAACCTAGTTTTGGGGATGTATTTCCCTTGTTGCTGCCGCGTTTCGAACTGGGCGATAATCTGGACGTTGAGCAAGGCCAGTTTGTTAATAAAGGTGATTTTCGTTGGCTAGATGGCGTTATCTCAGGCGGCTTTATTCAAGAGGATAAGAGCCTTCAGTTCGGATTCGTAAATGACGGAAAGTTTGAGATGGGAGTAGCCGCCCCAGAGGGGGGATATCGACTCAATGGCATAATTAGAAATAGTGGAGATATTTCGATCGACCATAACCTGTATTTTGAAGACGGGGCTAAGATCTTAAATAATAAGAGGATCGATTTGTCTGGGGAATCCTCGATGTTTATGGGTCTAGGCTCTAGTGCAGAAATTCTAGTTATTGGAAAATCTTCATATATTAATAAAATGGGCTCGGGCACGTCGAATATCTATATTCCTTTGAAATTTACGGATTCATCTCTCGGCGTGATTGGCGCGGAATCAACGCTTATTCTAAAACGTTCCGTCGACTTTTATGGTGAAAAGTCACAAACTGTTGTTACTCAAGGGCAAATCGAGTTTAGGTTCGATCCAAAAGAAAAACTTACGATTCACAAAACTCTCACTTCTAGGCAACCGGGATCAGTCAAAGTCATTGACTCTGATGTACTTATCAAGGACGAAGCGCGTTTGCTAATAGAGGGCGGCCAAACTTCGGACCACATAGCAGAAGACGGCGAGCGATGGCTCGAAGCAACCGAAGGGTGGGAGTTCGATGGCGGAACGACGAGCATTGGAGAAGGTGGATATATTCGTGTGGAATCGAGTGGCGTATTAAAGTGGAGAAAAGGAGTCATAGAGGGGGGCGTAATCGGTGGACCTGTCGAAATCGAAAATAAAGGATTAATCGAAATACTAGGTGATGATCCTCACGAACTGAATAACTATCTACTAAATCAAAAACAATTGACCATCAAAAGTTCCATTACGGGCATTGGTGGTATAGTTAATGGATTAAACGATTCTGAGGGAGTCGTTGTTTTGAATAATAGAGATACCCCAATCGATATTGGTGTTCGATTGTCAAATACGAAAAAAGTTATTGCTGCATTCGGGACCAACGCCATCGCCTCTGGCGCAGTCGATCAGTTTGATTCAACGACCTTTGGTTTCGGACAATTGACAGGAGGGGAATGGATCATTAGCGACAAAGCGAACTTGACCCTTAAACTGGACGGAGCGGAAAAGGATATCCAAATTATTGAAGGTGAAGCCTATGTCGAACTGCGAGGCTCGGGCAACTTCAACGGATTGAACAATGTCATGGGCGATCTGGATATCATTACTCGTTCGTACTTGCATTATCGCGACGTTAAAAATGCTAAAGTATCCGGACAACTCAATATACTTAGATCCGGGGCACTCCGTCTGTTTGGTTCCAGGCTCACCATATCTGAAGACCTTGAAATGGGCAGTAACTATGTTGATGAAGTTTCACGATCCGTTCTCTCCTCTCCTTCTTTTCTTGTCGTAGACGAGACCAGTAACTTGATCGTCAATGATCAATTCGAAGTTCTCTCCGGCGGGCTTGTCATAATCAATGGACAGCTCCGTGCGAACTCTCTCGATATTCAGAACGGAGGAGCCTTTCTCGGTTCTGGCAGGATCAAAACCGTCGTCGACGGCAACTTGGGAACGTTTAGTTTTACCAATGCTGGCAAACTCATTCCGGGAAATTCACCCGGTGCACTCACGATCGACGGCGACTACACTCAAACCGAAACCGGCATATTGGAAATTGAACTAAGCGGAACAGGCACCGCCGGCACAGATTACGATCAACTCATAGTGAATGGAACCGCATCGCTTGGAGGCACACTTATGCTCAAAGAAGTCGATGGATTCGAATGGTCCAACTCGGTGACCATTCCTGCGATACAGGCTACGGTTTTTGAAGGCACCTTCGACCAGGTTATTTTCGCGGGTACGTCCAGGCGCTTAGCCACTCCAGAAATCGTAGGAGATACACTTTCGGTGGCAGCAACTACAATATCAGCAGCTCGCTTCGGAGACTGGCGTAGCGCCCATTTCGACGAGGCAGATTTGGCCGATGAATCCATCAGCGGCCCTCTCGCGGATCCCGATGGTGACAACGTTATGAATTTCCTCGAATACGCATTCGACACCCTCCCCCAATACTGGAACCCCCAACCATTATTCTTCAACATTCAACCTAGCGCAGTCGAAGACAAAATGGTATTAGAAGCCTCCTTCCCTTGGGCCAAGGGCATGACCGATGCACAATATACTATCCAAACATCTCAGAATCTAAAGACGTGGAACGACTTCGAAGGCTCCGTAGTAGACATCCAAGACGGAGAGTTTTCTGAAATAATAACGTATACTGGGGAAATAGATGTCAGTACCGACATTCCTGTATTCGCAAGGCTATTAGTAACCGTCATTGATCTGTAATTCATCTATACCACTGGTAACTGGATACGTTTTCAAGTAGACCGGCCGACTTCGCTGTTCTTTAAATTTCCTCGACTAGTTTCCTTTCCCATTCATTACAAAGCATGTCGAAGGATACCCGTTTCCACCCGAATCGTAGTGCCCTCGAACTGTTTGAAAAACGAAGGCATAGCCCCGATACGTCGCCAATCGTGCGTAATTTGGATATAATTCCTTCAATCCATGGCCGTACATATCCCTCACGAACAATGTTCCAATTGGGTGACCTACTCGACTTGGCAAATAAATATCCGTAGATAATTCCACGCCATCGCGCATCGCAACGCGATGACCGCGGAAATTTCGACATCACGAGAAAACTCGGCACCTGACGACATCGCTCGGGAAAAGCACCCCCAGATGACACAAGCCCCCAATGCGATCGCTATTATCGAGCATGCATTTCGCCATGAGAATTGAAAAATTCGAAACATGTTCAGCTAATAAGCAATTTCTATGCACACCCTCGTCAGCAAAAAACAAGAATTTGAACCAATTTGGGATAAGGATCCGTGTTTACCCAAATCACTCACGGTTCTCACCAATCTCACTCGCCCCCTTTCCGGCCACTCACCAAAAACCGACAAGTTGCCTCGACAGTGCCCTCCGATTGCCTAGCTTTGAAAAAAATGGAAGAACACGATCCCCTTAAAGATCTAGTAGACGACGCGACCTTCGACTTCACGATGGGCGATGAGTCTTTGGCGATCGAAAAGCTCGAAAAGGCCTCGGAGGAACACCCGAAATTCTTCGGAATCTGGCATGCCCTCGCCGAAATGCACTATTCGCTCAAAGATTTCGATGCCGCCCTAGCCGCAGCCGAAGCGGCCTACGCCATCAATTCCGACGATTTATTCATCAATACCACCCTCTCCCGAGTATGGCTAGAAAAGGGAAGCAAGGAGAAAGCTGAGCTCTTTGGAGCTCAAGCCAAAATGCAGGGTTGGAAGGAACAATTAATAAATCCCGACGAAGCCAATTCAGGCATAAACCTATAGAATAGCTTTAACCTCGACATCGGGTTGCTCAAACGCATATTCCGCCCCTCTTACACGCTCGCTTATGGACAAGAAGTACGCACTAGATTTCGAAAAACCGCTCCGCGGTCTCATCACTCAACTCGACAACCTGCATCAGATGTCTGCAGAGCACGACATCGATCTATCCGATGAGATCAAGGCGATCGAAGCAAAAATCGCTTCGACGAAGAAAAACATTTACTCAAATCTCTCATCTTGGCAGCGCGTACAACTCTCGCGTCACCCAGAGCGCCCCTACACGCTCGACTACATCGATGCGATTTTCGACGATTTTCAAGAGCTCCACGGCGACCGTGCCTACCGTGACGATCGCTGCCTCATCGGCGGAACAGCCTTCCTCGACGGTCAAGCAGTCATGGTGATCGGCCAACAAAAAGGCCGTAACACCAAGGAGAACCTCTTGCGCAACTTCGGGATGCCAAATCCTGAAGGCTATCGTAAAGCTCTCCGCCTCATGAAAATGGCGGAAAAATTCTCTCTACCCGTTTTCACATTCGTTGACACTCCTGGCGCCTACCCAGGTATCGGTTCCGAAGAACGCCACATTGCGGAAGCCATTGCGATCAATCTTCGCGAAATGAGCTCCCTAGAAACCCCTATTATAACCGCCGTCATCGGCGAAGGCGGCTCGGGCGGTGCATTAGGGATAGCGGTTTCCGACCGCGTCCTAATATTTGACAACTGCTACTACTCAGTGATTTCTCCTGAAGGCTGTGCGGCTATTCTTTGGAAAGACCGTGCACAAGCACCTACCGCTGCAGAAGCTCTTAAACTAAGTGCCAAGAACCTCCTTGAATTCGGCATCGTAGAAGAAGTCCTCGAAGAACCACTAGGAGGTGCCCATAACGACAAGGCCGCAGCTGCGGCCACTCTCGGAACCGCCTTCCGCAAACATCTCAAAGATCTGCAAGACTTGAGCACCGAAGAACTGGTTGCCCAACGCTATGATAGATTCCGCAAAATGGGCGTATTCGAAGAAGCCGTCGAAGACGGCAAGGTCATTTCAATCAACGAAGCGGTATCCTAAGCAGTCCAGTATAATAGAAGCGGCATTTTGCCGCTTTAGACCTTCTAAATAATCACAATCGCGTCGGAATCATAGCAAACCCTTTCTTGCCACAGAAAGTCCGGCCTCCATTAATTTCACTTTTTACACACTCAATAGTCATGAGCACAGCAACGAAATCGAAAAACCCTATCGCAATAGCGGCCGCAACCGGCCAAGAAATGTCGGGCGCAGACGTGGTGGTCGAAGCCCTCATCCGCGAAGGCGTTACCGATATTTTCGCCTACCCTGGTGGAGCATCACTCGAACTTCACCAATCCCTCGCCAAACGTAAGGACGATATTCGCACCATTCTTCCTCGCCACGAGCAAGGGGGATCCTTCGCCGCAGAAGGTTACGCTCGTGCATCAGGAAAAGTTGGTGTCTGTATGGCTACCAGTGGTCCCGGTGCAACCAACCTCATGACTGCTATCGCGGATGCCTATATGGACAGTACACCGATGGTAGCAATCACCGGTCAGGTCTATTCCAAGTTTATCGGTAAAGCAGCCTTCCAGGAAACTGACTTTTTCGGAATGACTCTCCCTGTGGTAAAACACAGCTTCCTTGTCCTTGACGCTACAGAGCTTCCAATGATCATGAAGAAAGCCTTCAAGATCGCTAGCACTGGACGCCCCGGCCCCGTCATCATAGATATCCCAAAGGATATCCAACAAACGAAATTCATCCCCGAATGGGTTGAAGACGTAAAGTTGCGTGACGAGAAGATGCCAAAGTTCGCCTCTGACGAGGAGCTGAAAAATGTAATCAAGCTCATTGAAGGAGCCAAGCGCCCTGCCATTTATTTCGGAGGCGGCATCATTGCAGCGGAAGCCTATAAAGAACTATTCGAATTCGTAGAGCGTACCGGAATCCCATGTGCCTCGACCTTGATGGGAGTTAGTGGCTTCCCAGAGACACACGAACTCTCAATGAAGTGGTTCGGCATGCACGGTTCAGCCTACGGCAATTGGGCTGTCCATCAAAGCGACTTGCTCCTCACGTTCGGAGCTCGCTTTGACGACCGAATTACCGGTGACGTTAACACGTTTGCTCCTAAGGCTGAGATCGTTCACATCGACATAGATCCTTCAGAGCATAACAAAAACAAAAAGGTCCAGCACGCCATCGTTTCCGAAATCAAATTTGCCCTCGGCCGCATGAACGAGTTGATGGGCCAAAGCTTCACCAAACCAGACATTGCTCCGTGGATCGAGCAAGTCATGGAATGGAAACGCGATTACCCGTTCTCATACGAAGAGAACGAACACATCCTCCCGCAACACGCCATCAGCGAACTCTATGACCTCACAAAGGGAGAGGCTATAATTACAACCGGAGTGGGCCAACACCAAATGTGGGCCGCACAGTTCTACAAATTTAACCACCCACGCAGTCTCGTATCCTCCCTCGGTCTTGGATCGATGGGCTACGGATACCCTTCCGCTATCGGAGCTAAAGTAGCGTGCCCTGATCGCCAAGTGATCGACATCGATGGTGACGGCTCGTTCGCAATGAACATACAAGAGCTCGCGACTGCCAAGATCGAAAAGATCGCAGCCAAGGCCATGATCCTAAACAACCAACACCTCGGTATGGTTGTTCAGTGGGAAGACCGTTTCTACAATAGCGTGCGTGGAAACACAATTCTTGGACACGAAGACAATATAGGCTCACCTGAAAACCTCAGCGCTATCTATCCAGACTACGTGACGATCGCAAAAGGATTTGGAGTCCCTGCCCGCCGCGTAAGCAAAAAGGAAGAACTTCGCGACGCCATCCAAGAGATGCTCGACTGCAAGGAAGCCTTTCTGCTCGACGTGATAGTACCTTACACTGAACACGTTCTTCCAATGATCCCAGCTGGTAGTTCAGTCGACCACATGGTCATCAAGTAATTCCTAGAGATAGGTCATTCTCAAAAACTAAACCTCCCTTAATTCGGGAGGTTTTTTTATGTCCGACTCATTCGCCTGATCATATAGTAAAGGCAAACAAGCAACCACACAAAGAGCAGAATCAAGGCACCCTGAAATTCTTTCCAAGATACAATCCACAGAGCAAATACACGTCTATAAGAGATACTCCCGACTTCACTCACACCAGCATTTCGCGGATAAAAAGTAACAACTTGTTTCTCGGGTTCATTCAAAATCCTCACCGCTTCGGATACAAAAACAAGTGAATCACCATGGTGCCAAACTTCTCCATACGCAACATCTCGAGTAGGATCCAAAAATGAAAAATAAACGCGCCTTAGACCAAATCCGACGTCCTTGACATTCGGATCAACCTTCACATCAACCGCCCTAATACCGACATAATCCAAATTCAGAATACGTTCAGAACGATCAATCAAATCAGGCACAGAAAAAACCGAAGGATACAACAATCGTCCGATACCAACACTTAATAGAACGAGAAGGAGAGCCTGCCCCATTAACGTACTAATACGAAACCGCCCTAATACATAACCACTAAAATCACGGCGGGTTGAGTGCTCCCGATAGAGATCATCCATCGTAGCATCCAAATTCAGATCCTCCAACGGAAACTTCATCTTCAAGGAATCAATTAGATCAATGACATCGTCGTAATTTTTCCGACTCACTAAGAGATCTTTCAACTCAACTCCTTGTTTTACAATATGCCGTTCGTACTCATCCAAAAGAGTTCGAGCATACCATGCTCCAGAGGGTTGCTCCGAATTTAAGGAAGTCAAAGGCACTCCAGCATTCGCCTCCTTTTCTTCCTCAAAAAACTCTTCTAGGAGTCGAATCTCATTCTTCGCCGCAATATAGCACCCACAAAACAACAACGCACGCACCTTAAGAGTACGGGCTGCTTGTTCCCATCGCGACTGCTTTCGAATCAGACGATCACATAAACGAATCGTCCGCTTCATCTCCAAAGCATCCAACAACACACGAGCACGTACCATCAAACGATCATCATCATTCGACGATCCACCTAACTCCAAATATCGATCGCGAATTCCGAGCACCGTCTCATGCCCCGAAAAATGAGCATATTTTCCTGCCACCTTTTTCAAGAGCTTCAAAACCGACTCTAAAACAAACGCATTTTTGAAACCACGGTCTACCGGTAGAGCAAATGTCGAATTATCCAAAAATTTCAAAACCAACACCCGAACCAAGTGCCCACGGTGAATGGGCGTCTCTATCGCTACAGATCTCAATTCTTTCCAGCGATGTAAATAACGCCCCCAATAACGCCTCTTCTTGAGCCCAATCGCATCAAAACGGACTCCCGAAAGACGCAATCGATCTAATGGGACTTCATGATTGGGTTTCATTAATCTTGGAGGGTAAGAATTATTTTAAAGAAGGGAGACCCTCTTTACTTCGCCCAAAATATTATTTTTTAAAGGCGTATTCCGAGACAACCGTCGAAATACACCGCTATTTCT
This sequence comes from uncultured Puniceicoccaceae bacterium, assembly GCA_963933925.1. Taxonomy (GTDB): domain Bacteria; phylum Verrucomicrobiota; class Verrucomicrobiia; order Opitutales; family Opitutaceae; genus JAKYXN01. Next base: position 5,017 of record CAWVWU010000068.1, on the reverse strand, counting down.
CCTCAAATTCGCTCATATTTCCCTAATTCCATTCCTAAAATCTAGATCCAACATCATTTTACGAATTGCATTCCCTTCCTAAATCGTTCCCCTAATACACAGAAATACGACATATGGAGATTGAATTTACAAAGATGCACGGAGCTGGAAACGACTTCGTAATGATCGAAAACCTCAATGGTCAAATCGAACTGACGAGAGAACAGGTCGCACGCCTCTGCGATCGCAGATTCGGAATAGGGTCCGATGGTCTCATTCTGCTCAATCCGCCTGCCAACGATCAGGTACAAGCCACCATGCTCTACTACAACGCCGATGGCGGTAGAGTAGACATGTGCGGCAACGGGGCACGCTGCTTCACCTTCTTTGCTCTTCAGAACAAAATTGGGAGTGAATCAGAAGTATCATTTATGACCGATGCCGGCCCGATGAAGGCCACTGTTGAAGGTGATCAATTCACAATCAACATGACCCCAGTCAAAGACCTCCGCCGTGACCAAACGCTTGCGACCGATAATAATGAGTACGCCTATGACTTCATGAACACAGGCGTAGAACACTTCGTCACATTCGTCGAAGATGTCTCAAAAGTAGAGATTCGAGAAGAAGGCAGTGCTATTCGCTATCACGAAGCATTCGCTCCCAAGGGAACCAATGCCAATTTCGCGGAATTCACCGACGAGGGACCTATCAAAGTGCGTACCTACGAGCGGGGAGTAGAAGACGAAACTCTCGCCTGCGGCACCGGCGTCACCGCCGTTGCTATTATCGCTTGCCTCAAAGGCCTCGCAACACAGCCCGTATCCGTTCTCGTTGCCGGCGGCGATACACTGAAAGTCACCTTCGAGGAAAATGGTGATTCGTTGGAAAACGTGACGCTTACCGGCCCCGCCAAAGTAGCATACAAAGGTCAAGTCACCGTCTAGGCTGACCTCAATTCAATCCAACGCTGCAACTTGACCTAAGCTTTGGCCGTGAAGACACGGCCAAGGTAAGTTCCGCCGTGGCTCTTGGCATTTTCCTCCCTCCAGGGCTTGCCACATAAGTAGGCACCCACTCGGGATCAAACCGCTGCTTATAATCACGTAACCCACGGAAATTGTAGAAGCTGTTTCCGTGATTAAAGACCAAGTCAAAAGCCTTATACCAAACGGGGGCCGACTGACTCGAATTGATTCCAGATAACGGGGCCACTCGGAGATCGAATCGTTCATACCCCTCTTCCTTCGCCCATTGAATAATCTGAACGAAAAGATACTCCATAACACTAGGAGGCGCCTCAGAAGTGTAACGCATCAAGTCGATTGATATTTCACTGTGCCCCTGCGTTTCCCAGAGATTTGCAAACGCTACGATTTTCTCGCCACTGCGAACAACGGCTATTCTAAAATTGGAAAGATAGGACTCGTCAAAGTAGCCTAACGAAAAGCCCTTTTCCTTAACCTTCTTACTCCCCAACCATTCATCAGATATCGCACGTAAACGAGGCATATTCAACAAGGCATCTTTCTGGCTCAACACCTCAAAGATGCCCCCCTTCTTCTCAACTCGGCGTAGCCGAGAACGCATACTCTGTCTACGCGACCCCTCTAGTGAAAACTCACTGAGCCGCACACTAGCAACCTCACCGACCTTTACCGGCTTCAATCCTAGATCCACGTAATCATGAAGGTATTCTTTACTCGTCTGATAGAACACCGGAATCCCACTGTATTCATCACATAACTCTTTAAATTCGCCAACAAGATCAGAACAAGCACTACGATCGCCAACAGGATCTCCCATAGAAATCCAAGTTCGCCCTCTTACGGTAAACATAATAAATGCTGTTCTATCCTCATTGAAAAAGAAGCGTTTATCCCCCAGTAATGCTAACTTACTAGCGGCCACGTCACTCTTCTCAAGAATCGTCACAACTTCATTGTGACACGCATCGAAGTCCTCTCCAACTTCCACTTTCGGAGATCCTAAAATTTTTACCGCAGCCCAAAGCCCTCCAACAAGAGCAACTCCAAAAGAAACTCTCATAAATCGAGGTACTTCAGTTTCTCCGCCAAAACTCCACCACTCAATTGCACCAATCGCCTCATACTCAAAGACGACAAATCCAACATAGATCGCACTCGTAACAGTTAAAAGAATGGCGAGCACACTTCCTTGAGACATCCTTAGATTCAACAACGATGACTTACGATAAAAGTACCGTTTACAAGGAGCCAAGACAACCGCCATACCTGCGAGAACGGCGAAAACGATGACACCGTCTCCACGCATTAAAGACATCGGAGCCGCAACCCCCAAGCTCACAAGGCTCAAGTAATAAGCACTATCCAGCTTACGCTTAATCGCATAAGCGAGAAACAGAAGCACAAGACCGATTAGACTTCCGACAAAATGAGAGATCTCAATAACGGGTAGCGGCAACCAACTCTGTATAGTCCCTGCCGTCTCCCCAACGGTCGGAAGAGACCCTGTCACCAATAAAACAACTCCCCCGACAAAGACCAGCGCCGACAGCGTACGCGGCGCAATCGAGCTCAACCAAGACTGAGCCGAAGAAAGCTTACCACTATACCGTCCCAAACAAGAACGACCTTCTAACCCTGCAAAAAGCAAACACGCCACAGCCAAAGGCAACAAGAAATAGACCGCCCGATAGACAACCAGAATCGCCAACAAGTCGTTATTGGGAAGCGACGTCGGAAGCAGCATCAAAAAGACCGTTTCAAAGACGCCAATACCTCCTGGGGCATTACTCAACAAACCACCAAAAAATGCCAAACAGTAGACACTCAAAAATGCAGTAAAGCTCAAATCACCGTCAGGAATCAATACATACAGAGCAGCTGACGCCAAAAGCAAATCCACTCCAGCCAGTCCGATCTGAGCAACCCCTGATCGCAATGAAGGAACCGAAATAATTTTCCCTTTAAATGAAATCTCACCTCGACTAAACCGACATAAAGCAAGGTATCCTAGTGCCGCGACAACGATCGCAAAACCAACCGGCCGCACAAAAGAATCGGAAATCGGATACGTCCCATTTAGCGATAAAGTCGACACACTCAAAGCAACCCCAGAAAGGGTTGCCAGCCCGATCCAAAAACTAGCGGAAGCAAAGGTAATCAGCTTGGCGATCTGCCCCGGAGAATACCCCCACTATTGATACAATTTAAACCGAACCGCCGAACTACTCAACCATGACACCCCGACATTCAACCCCAAAGAATAACTATAAAATGAAACCAGCAAAGTTTTAGGCCAAGAGACCATCTTCTTTACATAACGCTGCCCCAAATAGTCATAGCCTGACATGCACAAATAGCCAACCGCAGTAAAACCAACCGCCGCCCACAAACCACTACTGGGGACAGACTTCACCTTACCAAGTACATCCAAATAATCAAAGGTACTCAATTTATCAAACACAAGGTAAAGCAAAAAAATGAATACAGAGAGAATCGCGAATGTTGATATCCGCTTCCACATTGTTTTTTTCGAATCAGTTAAGGCCACGAGCAACCTCCTCTTCTAATACTGCATCACGGCGCGACGAATACATTGAAAGCAAGACATCCTTTATTACATCTGGACGTTTCTGTGGAACTCGGTGCCCCACCTTTCGCAACCAAGTCTCATGCCGCACCATTCGATTGGCCTGTTCACTCACATACTCGGAATTTTCGCAAATCACCAAACTATCGTCTTCACAGTGAACCAACCCAATTGGACAAGGAAAGTCAGGCCACAAAGGCACTAATTCAAGAAGCCCTTTCCGCACTCGATTCATCTCACGAGCACCACGTACATAGCGACGAGAAACCAAACAAGACACCGGGCCATCACTCACCACTAGATTATACCAACGAGGATGATTACTCCACTGACACAAGACCCCAGAAACGAGAACAACTCCCGCCACAGTTGCAAAACGAGATACTTCGTACGCAACGCGAGAAGCCAAGGCAGCCCCATAGGAATGCCCCGCAATCCACAGTGCTTTACCTCCTGATGCAAGAGCGAGCTGGCGGGCAACAAATACGAGATCCTCAATTTTTGACTCAAACGAAGCATCAAAATCGGACTTTTCAGACAATCCAAATCCAGGTCGATCGACCGCCCATATATTGTAAGTCTCCAATCGACTAGGCCCTTCAATAAGTCCTTTCCAATCTTCCCATGAGCCTGGAGCACCGTGAATCAAGAGAAGAGGTTCTCCCCCCTCCATTCCAGCCTTTACTAAGTGAACCCGATTTCGAGGCCCCTCTAAGGTATCAAAATGCATCACGACTTAAGCCTTTCAACTAGGCTCGTCATATCTCGAGGAAGAGTTACTCTTAATAGAGGAAAATCGCTATTGGTGCACATCACGGAAACTACCTCCCATCATCGACGAAATGACTCAGCGCTTTTCCTCTCTTCTTGCCTCCCCCTCGATTTAACCTCGAATTTACGACAGACTAAAGCAGGCCGAGACAGTCAAAAGACTCCTCCCCACACTTTCCTCTCCAAAATCCTGAGTATTACCCATTAAATCCCACAAAAAAAGCGACGTCCTTACGGACGCCGCTTTCAATAAAATCGTTGGATAATAGAACCTAAGTTCTATTCACCGATCTGGTAACGTACGAAACGACGAATCACCATGTTTTCACCCAAAGTAGTGATCTTTTCAGTGAGAATTTGCTGAACGGTCTTGTCAGAATCCTTAACGAAAGGCTGCTCGAGCAAGCACACTGTAGAGTAGTACTTGTTCAACTTACCTTCGATGATCTTCTGAACCGCAGCAGCAGGCTTACCTTCAGCTTGGCCTTGAGCAACTTCACGCTCCTTCTCGACCAATTCCGCAGGAACTTCGTCACGACCGACGCAAACAGGACTTACCGCTGCAATATGCAAGCAGATGTCCTTAACGAGAGCCTTGAAATCTTCGTTTTTCGCAACGAAGTCAGTCTCGCAGTTTACTTCGATCAATACGCCAACCTTACCACCCAAGTGGATGTAAGATTCGATAAGA
>CAWVWU010000067.1:0-17754 GCA_963933925.1 uncultured Puniceicoccaceae bacterium | reverse complement strand
TGTCCTTTACCTTTGCAATAAACTCAGGCGTTCCCTTCGGCAATTGAGCCATCTCAGCATTCGCCGCCTTCTGAGCCGCGCGGAGCTTTTCGGTTTCGACAATAACGCCACGACGCTCAACATCGAGCTGCAAGATCGCGTCGACATCAACTTTTAGATGTTTCTTTTGAATACCAGCACGGACGAGGTCTGGTTGCTCACGGAGTAATTTCGGATCAATCATGTTAGACGAATTTCGATTTATTAAATGGTCTTAAAAATTAAATGCCTCAAGCCTTTAACTGCCTGAGGGCCTCATAGGTGGCTATTCCAGCTGCGGTAGATAGATTATGGGAGCGCAAGGTATCATTGAAATGCGGGATCTTGATTCGGTGTTCATCGGGAATCGATTCATGCAACCAATCCGGTGCCCCATTCCCCTCGTTGCCAAACAACAAGCCATCCCCATCCTCATACTTCGCATCCCAATGCCAACGCGTTGCATGGGTAGTCATCAAAAAGATTCTCTTCGGATCCGGCCCATCCCCACTATCAAGAAAGGCCTGCCAATTCTCATGGTGGTGCACATCGAGCGAATCCCAATAATCCATCCCACTTCGCTTCAACTGCTTATCTGTGATCGTAAAGCCCAACGGGTGGATCAAGTGCAAACGCGAACAAGTAATCGAACAAGTCCTTCCAATATTTCCCGTATTCTGAGGAATCTGGGGCTGAAATAAAATGATATGTAACATCGCTATCTAATTCTGGTTTTCAAACGATCACTCAGTTTCCAAGATTCGGATACCTTGGTTATCAGCCGACAAATCACGTGCCACAGATTCCAAACCAACCTCAGAAAACGCTGCCTTCATTGCCTTCTCAACTGAATCAACCGAATCCGCAGAACAGGCACAGAGCACACTCGAACCACTACCACTAAGCCAACCAGTGTACGCACCGGCATCAATCCCCACACGAATAGCATCCGAAGCACCGGGAATTCCATTCAAACGATGAGGCTCATGAAACGAATCACCCTGAACGTCCCTCAACTCATCGTAATTCCCAGAAGCTAACGCAGCCACCATACAGGTCGCGTTGTTCATACTAGAAACCGCATCTGCGAAGCTCAACGACTCGGGCAAAATCCCACGAGAGCTCGAGGTCAGGACCTCAAACTCTGGCGACACGACGAGAAAACGTAAATCCTCACCAATTTCAAAACGAATCGTATGGTGATGCACCGCCGGATTCTTCAAAAAACGAGAAACCGTAAAGCCTCCCAAAATCGATGCACTCGCATTATCCGGATGCCCTTCGAGCTCCGTAACCACCTCAACCTCACGTTTCTTACTAAAAACGACACCAGCCAAAGCAGACAAGCCGGCCAAAATTCCACCACGAACAGTAACGCTAGACCCCAAACCGCGTGCCCGAGGAACATCGCCAATGATTCTAACTCGGACCTCAAATGGCTCCACCCCTGTCTCCTTAAAGAAGTGAGTCGCCGTATCCTGGGCCATCGTGCTTTCAGGGAAAATGTCTACTCCGAGATCTCCTCGATCGGATAACTCAGCCCCAACGCGCTCAACCGTAATCTTATTATATATAGAAAGGCCTAAGCCCAAAGTGTCGAAACCCGAGCCACAATTGGAAGTGCTGCCGGGGACTTTACAAATAACGCGATTACAGGGACTCATGAACGAACTCTTCTTTTTTCAATTTTGTGTGCTTAGCGGTACTGCTTCATCTCCTGATCCACATCACGCATGATTGCTCTCTTCTTCAAATCTTCGCGCTTATCAAACAACTTCTTTCCGACGCAAAGTCCTATCTCCACCTTAACTAAAGCTTCTTTAAAATAGAGACGCAGGGGAATCAAAGTCTTCCCACCCGCTTCAACTGCCCGCTGCAAACGCGTAATCTCCCTACGCTTCATCAAAAGCTTACGCTCGCGACGCGGGATATGGTTGTTCATATTCCCGAACGCATACTCATCGATATGCAACCCGTAGATGAACAACTCGTTTTTGTGAAAACGGCAGTGCCCGTCAGCCAATTGCGCCATACCAGCTCTGATCGACTTAACCTCAGTACCCGTCAAAACGATGCCAGCCTCAAACTCATCCTCAACGAGGTAGTCTCTTCGGGCTTTGGCATTGCGGACTTCGCCAAGGGGTTTCTTCTTCTTTTTGCCTGCCATTTGATGGCGATTCTAAATTAGTTTCAGCTAAATGCTTAGAAAAGTAACACAAGTCACCCATCAAACCAAATGGCCGAAAAAATAGACTTACTAAACTCTCTTAGATAAAAAAAATGCGACAGCATCAATCTGTCGCACCTCGAGGACCACCGTAATAATTAACGGGTCCAACTCACTGACTGATACAGATACGTTTACTCAGCGAGCTCGTAACTAATCTTACCTTCAATGATCTCGCGCAGAGCGACATCTTCGAGTTCGAGCTTCTCAAGAGACTCCACCAATGGGCGATTTCCTTGACGCAGCTGCTTAACGCGACGTGACACAACATTAATAAGAATGTTGGGATCGTTGATAACTTTTTTCGCTTCCTTTATATAATCGTCTCTCACAGCTGACCTCCTGTTGTAAATTGGGAATCCTGCCTTGTACCTTCATACATCACCGCGTCAAGAGATTTTGCCTCAAATATAAATACAAGAGCCACTAAATAGATATAAGATTCCCGAGCTAAGGTTCGAACACTAGCCAAACCGCAATCAATTATTTCCCTCTCCAATCATCACTTTACCTCGCCTTCCAACTACCACACTCTAAACAACTTCTCCAGTTCCCCTCACGAAATGCATCTCTGTTACACAACCGTTTCCAGTAAAGAAGACGCCACTCGCCTCGCAAAAATCGCCGTCGAGTCCAATTTATGTGCCTGCGCCCAAATAAGCAGCCCAATTGAGTCCATTTATCAATGGAAAGGGGAAATTCAAACCGATACCGAATACCGAATCGTTTTTAAAACCCTCGAATCACGCTTATCAGAGCTCGAAAACGCCATAAATTCGGCCCATCCTTACGAAACTCCCCAGTGGATCGCAATAAAAGCGACAAAAGTATCAGAAAAGTACTTGATTTGGGCAAAAGAAGTCTGCACCTTACGCCGCTTAATTTAACAGAACCGTATTTTCGCCATGTCACAGCACCCAAGTTACAAATCTTCTTCTAGCACTGCAGTAAAACGTAATGTCCTCAAACGCTTCGAACGCGTTGAGCTTCTCGAGAAGCGTGGACAATGGAAAGAGGGCGACCGCGTGATCGGCCTCCGTAAGACAAAGCCAGAAGCATAACCGCTCTCAGCTTTATTCAATTTCATAAAAGTCCGATCCGATTCTAGGTCGGACTTTTTTGTGCCCACAAAAAACCACGGACCAAACGAACGAATCCAAGGGAACCAGTAAACACAACTCGCCATACAACCACTGCGTCCCAACCCCAAATCACAGCCAGATCAAAACTCCAACGACTATCAACTCTCTTAGCTCTAGTCTTGCTGTCGAACTGGCAATATCAGCTCATGAGACTTGCCGAACGGCGTCTCTCTAAAATATCGGACACTAGGAGACTTAAACGCCGCCAACACCTTCTGATCGAAGATACGGTCTCCACTACTCGTATGAATTCGAGCCCCAGTCACGCTCCCATTCGCGGCCAACAAGAACCGAACCTCCACCACGAGCGGCACCCTACCCGCGGTATGAATTTCAACTGCATCCCGAATCGTTGCCGCCAGAGTATTTAAATAGGCTTCAAACGAACGTTCATCACCCGAACTCATAGAGCCCGTCGTCGAACGAGCACTTGCTATCATCTTCTGCAAATCACGATTAACGCTCGAAAGATCTACAGGTTTACTCGTGCGAACTGGATTCTTGCGAACATTCTGCTCCTTGACCTCCCCAAAATCTTTATAAGACATTAGATTCGGCTTATCCGGCACCACCTCCGGAACAGGCTCCACGATTTTCTGAACCAACTCAACTGGATCTGCTATAGGCTCAGGCACCACCTCAACAACAGGTTCTGGCTCAGGAATCTCCGGTTTAAACAATTCAGGATCCGGCATCGGCACGTCTTCGACCTCATAACTCAACGTTTCCAACTGAGGCAAGCTATTCGAAACCTGTGCTCCAGGATCACCGTACATGACAAATTCAAACGGCTCAGGAGCCTTATTCGGCAAAATCAAAGACGCGATGAACAATGCCAACACTCCAACGAAGTGAATACTGGCAGACAGTACAATCGGTCCTTTATGTTCCGCTATCATCCCAAACTCGACTCCTCCCCTTACTCTTCGGGACGTGTCACCATGTGAAACTTATTCAGCTTATATTTTTTCGCCAAATCCATCACGCGCATAATATGCTGGTAAGGGGCATCCGCACTTCCTCTCAAACTTATGATTGGAGTCTTCGGGAGTTCAGCCAAGCCAGAAAGCTCTGCCTCAAGCCCATTTCCCTCCACCATGCGGCCGTCGATCTGATAGCGCCCATTCTCCAAGGCCACGATCTCTACCCGGCTATCATCCGAATTATCCGGAGTCGATTCGGTCGAAACCGGCAAATCAACCGCCATCACCTGCTCCTTCTCGATTAAGGGCGTACTAATCATAAAAATGATCAGCAGAGCGAAGCCTAGATCGATCAATGCCGTGACATTGAGCTCTGATACTGCCTCAAGTTTTCTCTTCCTGTGAAATGAACGTGCCATCTTACGAATTCCGATTAACGACAGTCCAACTCGATCATATCTGCGAGAGCACTCGCAAAATTCTCAAGTTCAGTAACCAATACTTTAGTACGTGATAAGAGGAAGTTATAGCCGAAGACCGAAGGAATCGCCACACAAAGACCAGCAACCGTCGTCAACAACGCTCCCGACACCCCCGGAGCCAACCCTTGAATCGATGCCGAAGACCCCATAGCAATCGCGCCAAACGCGTCCATAACCCCCCACACCGTTCCTAATAGTCCAAAGAAAGGTGCCCCAGAGACAATCGTCGCCAGAAAAATCATACTCGATTCATACGTCAAAATCTTATTAGCCAAGGTACGCTGAAGAGCGTTCTCGACATGCTCCACACGAGCCGACCTCAACTGCACCAAAGACTCTCCTTCTTTAGGCTCTATCCGGTGGTACGCCTCGACCGCATCTACATACAATGCCGCATAAGGCACGCTCTTAGGTGCCGTAAATGTCGCCGGAGCATCCAACACTGAAGGAAGGCGGTGCAAGGACTGCTCAAACGCACGATTATAAGTCCGCAGTTTTTTCAGCTCAAGATACTTGCCGATCATGACCGCCCACGCACATATGCTAAAAACGCCCAAGGCGAGTATTATCAATTTTCCCGCCGTGTTGCTCTGACCGAAGTAGGTCAGGACATTACTCGAAGAGGCTGCGAGAAGAGAAAAAGAGTTTAAGACTATTGGCATTCTAAAAAACGGTGTCGACGCTTGCACCCTTTGAACCGCACTCGGCAAGTTCGTTCAATATATTTCAGGATTCATTAGAAAAAAAACTGATCCTTCCATCATTCTCGCTTTCTGTTTGCTCTCCACATTCGCCGCCGCCTAGTATCAGGATTCCAATATCCAGCATTCAATGGACTATAAAAATCGAGCAAAAAGTGAGCTTCAGGAGAAGCTCTGCAACCAGAACGGAAAACACATCGTCGTCGGTCTTGACGGCTTCGTTGATACCATCCTTCATCTCGTGGCAAAGCGCCATGGCCTAGGAGAAGACTTCGACCGAATAGGCACCATAGAGTCTTTCGGAAACCGAATATTGGCAGCCTCCGGGAAAAGTACCAACATCGAGATGTTTCCCAAAATGGACAAGCTCGGAGGCAATGGCCCCATCCTCGCCAACGCCATGGTCAGTGCAGGCTACCCTGTACGCTATATCGGCTCCCTCGGAGAACCTAACATCCACCCGATATTTCAAGCATTCGCCGACAAGACAAACGCGATCTCCATTTCGGCTCCCGGCCTAACCAATGCTATCGAATTTACCGACGGCAAGGTAATGATGGGAATCACCAAGACTCTCGAGGAGATCTCATACGATTCCATTATTAGGAAGATGGGAGAACAGGCTTTCGTAGACGAGCTCGCCCAATCCACCCTCCTCGCATTGGTCAATTGGACAATGATACCAAACATGACGCAGATCTTCAAAGATCTGCTCGACAAGGTGCTTCCAGATCTCGCTCCAATATCGGGCGGCCGCAGTTTCTTCTTCGATCTAGCTGATCCCGAAAAACGAGCGGACGAGGAACTCAAAGAAGCACTCGAACTCATTTCAACCTTCGAAAAGCACGGCAGCGTCATCGTCGGCCTCAACCTCAAAGAAGGTCAACGCGTGTGCGAAGTTCTGGGAATCGACGAAGCAGGTGAAGAACTCGAGTCACTCAAACGCATGACGACCAAAATTCGAAGTGCACTCAACATCAATGCCGTCGTAGTCCACCCTAAAGAACGTGCCGCATGTGCTACCGCAGACGGAGCCTGGTGCGTCGAAGGACCCTACGTCCAAAACCCGGTCATTACCACGGGAGCAGGCGATCATTTTAACGCAGGATTCTGCAGTGCTCAACAACTAGAGCTCTCCCCAGAAGCCTGCCTCACCGTAGGCGTCTGCTTTTCAGGGCACTACGTGCGCACCGCGAAAAGCCCCTCTCTAAACGATATCGACACCTTTCTAGGAAACTGGTAACCCCAACTCGCATACAATGACTAAAAGCGACGAATACACAGGTAAACTCTTCTCATTCGAAGGATCCGAAGGATCCGGAAAAAGCACACAAATTGACCTTCTCGCCCAAGAGCTCATCGACATGGGCCACGAGATTGTAGTGACCCGCGAGCCGGGTGGAACAGAAATCGGCGAAAGCATTCGCCACCTCCTCATTCACCAAAGCCTCGAGGAAGAAATGACGCCGGAAACGGAACTGCTCCTCTTCGCAGCATCTCGGGCACAAATAGTACGCCAGGTCATTCTTCCTGCTCTAAAACAAGGAAAAATCGTAATCTGCGATCGCTTCCTCGACTCGACAACCGTCTACCAAGGAGCTGCACGAAGCATCGCCTCCGACCCCGTCAGCTATATCAACCAATTCGCGGCAGGCCCAGTAATCCCTAGGCGGACTTACATTCTCGACGTCCCCGCAGAAGAATCCATCTCGCGCGTAAAAAAGCGTGCGAGCGACCTTCCGGACCGAATGGAGAAAGAGAATATCGATTTTTACCGCAAGGTAAGAGACGGCTATCTCCTCCTCGCCAACTCCCTTCCAGAGCGCTATCACGTAATAGATGGCACTCGTCCCAAACAAGACATCCAAGAGGAAGTCTTGAAGTCAGTCTTATCTCAAATCTAGCCTGCATTAATACGTGTCGACGATAACCGAAGGTGCCAGCCCTCAGATGCTAATCGATCGTGCGATCGGGGAAAACCGCCTCGCACACGCATTACTCATCCACGGCCAAAATTACGAACAAGTAGAACTCTTCGCCACGCGCCTCGCAGCCCGGCTTCTAGAGATTCCAGGCGGCGAAGACATCGGGGAGAAACTGGCGAAACACCCGGACGCCTTCAATATCCGCCCTTCCAAGAAATCGCGCATCATCGCTGTAGACGATATGCGTGAACTCATTCGCAAAGTTCAGCACACCCCGCAGCAAGGCTTCCGTAAAGTCGCATTCGTACACGAGGTGGATCGGATGAACACCTCTACTGCCAACGCCTTCCTCAAGACTCTCGAAGAGCCTCCACTCAACACCAATCTTCTCCTTCTCACCACCAAGCCTCATTCGCTACTCGCGACAATCCGCAGCCGCTGCCAACTCTTCAGAATTCCGAGCAGCCTTAGCCAGCTTAAAGACGAGCGGGCAATCGACTGGATCAGCGACTACACCCAATGGCTTGAAGACCTTTGTAACGGTGGTCCCGGTGGAAAAGCCAGCGTCCCCCACTTTGTAATCGGAGCCTACGGCCTTGTTCAACGTTTCAGCGGAATTTGCGAAACGATGACCAAGGAAAAGTGGAAAATCGAATCTAAACAACTCCCTGAAGATACTAGCGACGACGAACGTATTGCTGCGGAGTCCCGCATCACAATATCCCTTCGCCAAGAACTCCTTGCTGCCTTAGAAAACAGCACGGAAGCCTTTGCTCGGGAAGCACTAAAGAAGGGACAGCTTGCCGGAAATAAATTTGTAGCCTCAATCAAAGCCCTAGAAGAGGCAACCGGACTTCTTAGGCTCAACATGAAAGTCGAGACAGTCCTAGAGTCGTACCTGCTACAAGCTCTTCGCATCTGGACCGCCAAGTCTTAGGGCGCGCTTTTAGTCATACAAAAATAAATGTCGCTCTAATTTCCAATTAGAGCGCAAGCAAGTGCGGATGGTATTCGTCTACGGTTTAACAAACCTGTAATCGAACCAACTATAGACAGATTTTTCCGACACATTCCCAAAAGGTACAATGGCAATTTGTCGTTGCGTCCACAGTCTCTCCGAATCAGTTTAGAAGCCACCAGTCAGACGGCATACCCAGTCCATAGTATTCAATAAAAACAGACGCTATATTCCCATGAGCAATGCGATCCTTAAAGAACTAAAGACCCCGTTAACCATAAAACTGGACCAAGGCCCTCCCGAAGAAAAACGCGAAGAGATCCGGCGCTATTTCCACGAAACATACGACGCCTACGAAATCCTTTTCGAGTCTATCGTAAACGACGAAGCCTACTACAAGAGAGCGGATGCCCTTCGCCACCCAGTGATTTTTTATTACGGTCACACGGCAACGTTCTTCATGAATAAACTCGTTCTCGGAAAATTCTTGAAAGAACGCGTCAACCCACGCTTCGAATCAATGTTCGCTATCGGCGTCGACGAGATGTCATGGGACGACTTAAACGAAAACCATTACGAATGGCCCTCCGTAAAAGAAGTCACACTCTATCGCCAACAAGTCCGCGACAAAGTAGACCAACTTATTAACGAAGCACCTCTCACCCTCCCTATTTCCTGGGGAAGCCCCTTCTGGACAATCATGATGGGAATCGAGCACGAGAGAATTCATCTCGAAACCACATCCGTACTAATCAGGCAACTACCCATTGAGGACTTAGATGCGAATCACAACTCATGGCAAATCTGCCGCGAGGATCATCAAGCTCCGAAAAACACACTAATCGAAGTCCCATCAGGAACGGTAAACATTGGAAAATCAGAAGACAACGGGCTCTATGGATGGGATAATGAATACGGTACACTCAACGCCGACATCGAAGCATTCAAAACGTCACAATACCTCGTTTCCAACCAAGAATTCCTAGAGTTCGTAAAAGACGGTGGCTACGAAACCGAATCGTACTGGACCGCCGAAGGCTGGGCATGGGTGTCTTACCAAAAAGCAGACTCTCCCCTCTTCTGGCTTTCCCAAACAGACGGCAGCTACCGTTACCGAGCAATGCTCGAGGAGATTGACATGCCATGGTCTTGGCCCGTGGACACGAACTACCTCGAAGCCAAAGCATTCTGCAACTGGAAGAGTGCCAAAACAGGAAAAGCCATTCGTCTCCCAAGTGAAGAAGAATGGTACCGCCTTCACAATTACTGTGCGGTCCCAGATGCACTAGACTGGGACAAGACCCCCGGGAACCTGAACCTAGAAGGTCCAGCGTCTTCAGTTCCGGTTGATACACACAGCTTCAAGAACGACTTTTACGATGTCGTCGGCAATGTTTGGCAACATACCGAAACTCCCATTCGCGGACTCGCAGGCTTCCAAATACATCCCCTGTACGACGATTTTTCGACACCAACCTTCGATACAAAACACAACATGATCAAAGGGGGCTCTTGGATATCCACCGGAAACGAAATCCTAAAAGATGGCCGCTACGCCTTCCGTCGCCACTTCTACCAACACGCCGGATTCAGATACGTCGAATCAGAACTCGATGTTAAAATTCCAAACGACAACTGGGAAACCGATCCAGAAATCATTCCCTACTGCGAATTCGACTACGGAGCAGAATATTTTTCGGTCGAAAACTATCCCGAAAAAATCGCCCAAATTTGCCTCAATCACGCCAATGGCCTTCCAAAAGGGAATGCCCTCAGCCTAGGGTGCAAAACAGGACGCAGTGCTTTCGAACTCGCTGTTGCATTCAACCGCGTCACCGCAATCGATACCTCCGCCCGCCTGATCCGTATCGGTGTGCAAATGAAAGAAAAAGGATACACGCAATACATCCTCCCTGAAGAAGGCGAAATTCAGTCCTTCCACCAAAGCAACCTTCAAGAACTTGGTCTAGATGTGACGCGAGAGAAAGTTGACTTTCAACAGGCGGATATCGCCAACATGAAAGAGATCTATTCAGGTTACGACCTCATCCTCATCGATACATTACTCGAACGGTCCTACAATCCAGAACAATTTCTAGCGACAGTTCATGAGCGACTAAACGAAAAAGGACTTCTCGTCATATCATCAACCTACGACTGGCAAGAACAGCATACCACCAAAGACAAGTGGCTAGGTGGTTTCAAAGTAGACGGTGAAAACGTTTCAAGCTTGGATAACTTGGAGAAGATTCTAGAAAAGAACTTCGAATCAATCGCTCGACCGATTGATATCCCCCTAGTCATCCGTAAATCCAAACGAACATTCGATCACAACCTCGCACAAGTCACCGTTTGGCAAAAACGATAAAAAAGATACCCACACGACAATGGCCAAGAAGCCCCTACCTCAACCAATCAAAATCGCGATTTTCGCAGTAGTCATTCTCGCTTTCTATTTTGGAAATAACGCGGTTCAAACTCATCTCGGCGAAACGGCACTCGCTGAGACAGGCCTCACAATCCACTCCCTCGAGGAAGCGAAGTTGATTGCCCAAAGTGAAAACAAACTGATTCTAGCCGACCTATCAGCCATTTGGTGCCCAAGCTGCCGACATCTTGACAGAGATGTTTTGAGCGATCCTACCGTAAAAGCCGCCATCGACAGCAAATATGTTTTCGCCCGCATAGAATACGACAGTCCAGAGGGAACCGCTTTCGCTGAGACCTATGAAGTAAAAGGTTTTCCCAATATTTTAATCCTCGATTCTAAAGGGGAAAAACAACGCCAACTCGCCACACCAGTTGATCCTTTAGAATTCGTAAAACAGCTCTAGCTTCCATCGCAAAACCTATCCAAAACCAAACACTCTGTTAAAAAGCGTTCAAAGGCTTCCACTTCGAGCAATAGTGCCCAAATTTTGCGCGATTTTCTTGCCAAACCCACAGGCTTAACTACTTACCTCCCCTAACTAATTTTTATTATGCCCAAAAAAGAAGACGACAAAAAAGCGGACTCCCCAGTTGGAGCACAAATCCAATCCAAATTTCTCGAAGAGCGTAAGATTTTCCTTTGGGGTGAAGTTTCAGACAAATCCGCCAAAGACGTCACTGAAAAGTTGCTCTATCTCGAAGCCGACGCTCCAGGTAAGCCGATCACATTTTACATCAACACTCCCGGCGGCTCAGTAACCGCAGGACTCGCGGTCTACGACACCATCAAAATGATCTCCTCCGAGGTCACAGTTGTAGTTACTGGACTCGCAGCAAGCATGGGATCAATTCTCCTTTCTGCTCCGAAGAAAGGCAATCGACTCCTCTACCCACACTCGAAGGTACTCATTCACCAGCCCTTGATCGCAGGACAATTTACAGGTCCCGCCGTAGACATCCATATCTTCGCTCAAGACATGGAAAAGACCAGAGACGAACTAAACCGAATCCTTGCGGAAGCGTCCGGACAACCAATGGACAAGATCGTCGAAGATACAGACCGCGACTTCTACCTTAACGCAGAAGAAGCCATCGCATACGGACTCGCTGACCGAATAGTCGAAAGCATTTAAGAGCTCTAAGCATTCACTTTTTCAACAAAACGCAGCTTCTCCTAGAGGTTGCGTTTTTTGTGTCTCCACAAAAAGGGTTAACCAACGTCCGCCTTACCCAATTTCTAGTCGACGAAACAATTCGCCAACTTCAGACCAAGATACACCAACAACAAGCAAAGCGAGACATTCCCCAACGCGTTGAAAAAAGCCATCGCCAAATGGCCATCTTGAGCCAACCGCAGTGTCTGCAGGCTAAAAGTCGAAAACGTAGTGAATCCGCCCAACATTCCAACGGAAACAAACAAGGGCCAAACAGAGTCC
Source organism: uncultured Puniceicoccaceae bacterium (assembly GCA_963933925.1). GTDB lineage: Bacteria > Verrucomicrobiota > Verrucomicrobiia > Opitutales > Opitutaceae > JAKYXN01. The sequence continues at coordinate 5,512 of CAWVWU010000067.1, read as the reverse complement.
CTCCCCAATACTGCTTGAGAAAACACAACTGCCGCGACACCGATCAAAAACGAACCCAACGAATTGATCAGCAAAATGCTCCACGGAAATACCCCGCTCGAATTCCGGTCCATCACAGTCGCCAAAACGTAACGTAGACTGCCGCCGAAAAAGCTCCCCAAGCCAACAAATATGATCGACTTCAAATCCACGATACTAATTCACTCCAGCACCATCTGCATCGATTAGCGACGCCGGTGCATATTTGATCATATAGCTATCAATGGCATCCGCCAAAGCCTGAGCCAACTTTTCCCGGTATACCGGCGTCCGAACCAACAAGGCCTCGGGACCATGGGAAACAAAACCGCACTCAACCAAAATCCCAGGACAATCCAAAGTCTTCAATACACGGAACCGAGCCTTCTTCAAACCACGATCGACGCGCTGCAATCGCTCTAGCAATCCACGTTGCACTGCTAATGCCAATTCAGCATTTAGAAAATCGAAATTATTCCCAGGCCACTTTAACGCATCGGGTCCCAAAACCTGACTCCCACCAGTTGAAACAAATCCCTCCGAAGTCAGCGTATAGGTTTCAAGTCCCTGAGCATTCTTATTCAGAGAAGCATTAAAATGGACACTAACAAAAACTCCTGCTTCAGCACGATTGGCAATATCAGGTCGATCGCCCAACGGAACCACCCTATCATCATAACGGGTCATTGAGGTCGCATAGCCCTTGCTTGCAAGGTGCTCAGCCAAGCGATTCGATACATCTAATGTGAGCTCCTTCTCCAATAACCCCATTTCGTTATTGGCCGCACCGCCTTCAGCCCCTCCATGACCTGGATCGATCATAATTAACCGAGAGCGTAATTTCAGCCCAGTTTTTTTATCACCGAAAACTGGCCGCAAAAACGTATCAACGTCAGCATCATTCAGGTAAACACGCCCCCACTTAGAAACAAGCGGACCGTTCATAAATACCATAACACCATCCGCATACGCTTTCCGCGAACCTTCTCGTAGAACAGCACTGCGCTCTCCTTTTCGAAGAATCCACTCGTCGTCTCCTTCACCTCGCTCAATCGAAATCCCCAACAATCCCGCCTGCTTTTTCAATGTCTTCGCTTCGGGCTCAGTCGGACGCTCCCGCACAACTTTCGGCGGTAGCTCAACAGCAACCTCGGCCGTCGTTATATCAACAGGTTCCTCCAATAAGGATTCAGAGGTTGAAAGTTCTGAAATCTCCTCAGACTGCTGCTCCCCACTCGAACCAGGATCCGTTGTCTTGCAGGCATACAGGCACAAAAAAAGGCCAGCTATGACGCATATTAAAAAATTACTACGCCAGCCGACCTTTGTGGATACCATTTCGAAAATGCTATAAAGGGATTTCTTAAATCTAGATCCTTATGATTCTGATTCTTCCTCAGACTCTTCGTCTTCGACTTCATCAGTATTCGCTTCGATAACAATCTCTTCTTCTGCCGCATCACCCGCTTCGCGCCGTACATAATACTTAGGCTTACGCTTATTTGCAGGGAGTGGTGAAATCATGGTATTGATATTACGCCCCACCAATTTTGGCGGACTATCAACGTGACCCATGGTCTCTAGATCTGAAATAGCACGATTAATCGTTTCGAAACCGAGCTCCTTAAACGCCATTTCGCGACCTCTAAAGAAGAGTGAAAGCTTAACCTTATTCCCTTTATCAAGAAATTCTTCAGCGTGACGCAACTTGGTTACGTAATCATGCTGCTCAACACGCGGACGGAATTTAACTTCCTTAGTCTTACTCGAGCTTCCTTTGTTGTCCTTAGCCTTCTTCTGCTGCTCGTACACGTACTTACCAAAGTCCATGATACGACAAACTGGAGGACGAGCCTGAGGTGCTACCTCAACTAGGTCTAGTCCAGCATTTTGCGCAAACGCGAGTGCTTCCTTGGTGTCCATTACACCAACCTGATTACCTTCAGGTCCTACGACTCTGATTTTGGGAACGCGAATCCGGTGATTTCTGCGGATATTCGCGAAGGGGTCGACTGGTCTATAGGGTTTTTTACCTCTTGGTTTTGGCATTCAGTACTTTGCTCGATCGTTTATTCTATTAACTTTAATACGCAGCTATCTGATGATTCATCGCGTTTATCAACCTTTTTCTAGCGGAAGTTCCTAAGAATCACCAATTCGCCACATTAACGAAACAAAGAAGGCCTCTCACACGCTAAAACTCTCACCACAAGAACAACTTGAGGTCGCATTGGGATTACTAAATTTAAAGCCTCCTGAAATCAAGGCATCGGAATAATCCAGCTCACTACCCTTTAAATACAAAGCACTCTTACTATCAACAATAGCATTAGCACCATCAGCTCTCACCAAAATATCTCCGCGCTTAGAAGATCCGACGAACTTCATTTTGTAGGAAAGACCATTACATCCGCCCCCAGAAACACCGATACGCAAAAAATCGCCCTTGGGCTCACGTTCACGGAGTGCGACTATCTTACGAATAGCACTTCCCGATAACTTCACGAGACGTTCATCCCCCTCGCGCACGCCTTCCGGCAAATTTACTGCAGCAGCATTTGACATAGTCTTCTAATATCAGTCATCCCTCTCAGAGAATCAAGTCTCTAGAGTTGAGCCGCGAGCACAATCGCTCGGCGAAAACTATTGGCAGAGGCCAATCCCTTCCCGGCAATATCATAAGCCGTACCATGATCCGGGCTGGTTCGAACGTAGGGTAATCCAAGACTCACATTAACCGCCGTATCGAAATCGACGGTTTTTAGCGGAGCCAAACCTTGATCGTGATACATCGCGACCGCCACGTCATACTCCCCCTTCGCGACACGGCCAAAAACAGTGTCACCAGGCAAGCAACGACTCAACCCCGGCATAGCACAGCGCAATTCATCCAATAGTGGATCAATCAATTCCAGTTCCTCATTTCCCAGAATACCTTCCTCTCCGGCGTGTGGGTTTAACCCGCAAACCGCAATGCGAGGTTCCGCAATCCCCAAACGCTTACACAAATCATAAGCACGCTGAACTGCTAACTGAATACACGCCCGATCCAAAGCACTCGCCACATCTTTCAAGGGGATATGCCAAGTCGCCAAGATCACCTTTAAGCACTCACCAACAAACCCCATACTCGGCTGCCCACCCCAACGGGCGGCAAAAAACTCAGTCTGTCCAGGATACTGATAACCCACGCGAACACAATTCGCCTTTGAGATCGGCCCTGTGACCACTGCTGCAAACCTCCCAGACAAACAGCCTTCAGCTGCAATCTCCATCGCATTAATTGCGACTCGAGCTCCCGTGTCAGTGGGTTCGCCTAAAACACTCTCAAAGGTGACATCCTCAACTTCAACGCACTCCACACGATTGCTCGGATCAAAAGAACACCCCGTCAACCATGACCGGGGCCCAATGACCACAAGCGGACATTCCAAGCCCAATGGCTTGGACAATATACTCTGAATCAACTCGGGGCCAACCCCCGCAGGATCGCCGCAGGTAATAGCAACAGGTAACGCCATAAAATCAGTCTCCTTTCGGACGGATAAAACCTCGTTTACCCGACAGGTAAAACGTCAAAAAGTTACGGGCTTCCTCCGTCTGTGCACTTTCATGCGACAAGAGTTCTTCCGCGATCAACGACGATTTTCCCATTCGGCGATGCATCTCATGAAAACAAAATTTAAGCGACATAATCGCTTCTCTCGTATGTTTCCGACGACGCAAGCCAACCAAATTCAACCCCGTATACCGATTCCGATCTGCTGCCATGGCATAGGGAGGGACATCTTTTGTGATAGTAGTCACACCACCGAGCATACAGCCCTCTCCAATTCGACAAAACTGATGAACCCCCACCGCACCTCCGAGGAACGTATCCTTACCCACTATCACATGCCCAGCCAACAAAGTATTATTTCCGATAATTACATTATTGCCCACCACACAGTCATGAGCGACGTGTGTGACTGCCATAAAGAAACAATCATCACCCACGATAGTAGCTTCACCCACCCTTGTAGAACGATTAACCGTAGAACCTTCGCGAATCGTCACTCGATTCCCAATACGAGCATAAGTCACCTCTTCAGGATTAAATCCCAAATCTTGAGGAAGGCCTGAAATCACAGAATTACTATCAATCAAAGAATCATCACCAATCCGCGCCCCATTGCGCAAAATAACGTGAGCTGCGATTTTGGTCCGCTCTCCGACCTCCACATCATCTTCTATAATTGAGAACGCTCCGACTTCCACACTCGATGCCAATCGAGCCTTCGGCGAAACAATAGCTGTTGGATGAATCATAATAATACGGCTCTAGCCGAGAAAGTTCATTTGAGGATCCTTGATCAGATCGAAGTTTTTAAGAATACGAAGCATCTGCATCACATCGCTCGAGAGGTAAATCTGTTTCCGGTCAACCCGATCGATCAAATCTAACAGCACTGACTTAAACGATAATATTCCATCAACACCTCGCTCCCGCAGAGCAGCGGAAACTTGCCTCCGAAATTGCTCCTGCGTAGGAAAAACGGGGGCCAACAAGATTTTCTTCGGCTCATGCTTCAACCCCCACTCTTTCTTAAAGTCGAACTCGAACCACTTTTCCACTTTTTTCAAAACGTTCGCTTCGAGATGGCGCCAAATTTCAGAGCCCTCCTTCATCGAGGCCAAAGCAGATTTCTCCCCGTACCAACCTTCGACACACACAACCGCCGACTCCAGAAAACGGAGTTCATTGGAAAATAGAAGAAAAGCCGGATTCCGCCCTCCAGCCATAAAATTAATATTTTGGATATACAGGCTGGAATCCTCAACCTTTCCCGTCTTCTTAGTCTGGGAACGAGACGTCACCAAAGGCTTAACAAAAAAGCCATTTTGCTCAAAGTACTCAGTAAGGATTCTCTGATCTAGCAAAGGCATTTTGTCGTTTTCTTCAACCGAGACAGAGGCACACCAATCTTATACTGCTCCCACTTCTTTCCAGATCTCTTCAACCCGAGCAAAATCGACATCTCCCTGAGTAATCGAGTCCCCAATACTTTTCATAACGACAAAGCGTAAAGAGCCAGCACTCACCTTCTTATCCCGCATCATCGCAGCAAGAAGATCTCCAACCGCCAAAGGCTTCCTCAAGCGAACGGGAAGTCGGTGACTCAGAGTAGTCTTCTCCACAAGAGCAACATCCGCTTCGCTCATATATCCCAATCGTTGACTGAGACGAGCGGCACACACCATACCAACACCGACAGCTTCACCATGCAAATACTCACCATAACCCGCAACGTTCTCAATAGCATGCCCAAAGGTGTGTCCGAGGTTCAACAACGCTCGCCCTCCACTCTTAGCTGTCTCACGCTCATCCGCCTTCACGACGTCTGCCTTTATTTGGCAACACTGCCTGACAATATCAGCCAAACGGACATCTCCACATGAAACCAAAGGCTCTGCAGTCAAGCGGTCGAAGAGTTCTCCCTCCGCCAACAATCCG
>CAWVWU010000066.1:0-17816 GCA_963933925.1 uncultured Puniceicoccaceae bacterium | reverse complement strand
AAGCTCTCTATGAGAAAGCCGACGCGATCCTAGAAGCGGGCAAGGTCTACACCGTCACCTGGACCGACGACATCCCACCCAGCGGAGACATCCACGACTATTTCAGCCTCAGTCCCTACTGGTGGCCAGATTCCAGCAAGCCCGACGGTCTCCCCTACATTCAACACGACGGAGAAACCAATCCCGAACGCGATCTCATTTCCGATCGCAAGCCCATTGAATCCATGATCGAGGACGTCGGTTTCCTATCCCAAGCCTACTTTTTCAGTAGACAGGAGAAGTACGCCACCTACGCAAGCAGCCTCCTAAGAGCGTGGTTTATCGACGAAGCCACCAAGATGAATCCAAACATCAACCACGGACAAGTACGCAAGGGCATCAACGACGGACACAAAGGAGGCATCATCGGAACGCGCCGTTTCTGCCTCCTCGTGGATTCCATAACACTTCTAGATCAATCCTCATCATGGAAGAGCGAAGACCAAATCGCTTTACGAGACTGGATGGGGACGTTTACCGAATGGCTCCTCGAGCATGAATTCGGTCGAGACGAGCGTGCGTCTAACAACAATCACGGCACCTCCTATGACATGCAAGTAATCAGCCTTGCCCTATTCGCTAATCGTCACGACCTCGCGAAGTCCATCATCAACGACTACACCTTTGACCGCATTCACACACAAATCCTCCCTGACGGCAGTCAACCCGAAGAACTAAGACGCACCAAAGGCTGGAACTACTGCGTCGAAAATATCAAATACCTCTTCCGCATCGCCCGCATGGCCAAACACCTAGACATCGATCTCTACACCGAACGCGAAGAAGACGAGGGTGCCCTAAAAGATGCCATAGGATTTCTCCTTCCCTACACCACCAAAGAAAACAACTGGCCCTACCAGCAGATCACAGAGTGGCAACCTGAGCGTTTTTCAGAAACCCTCCACATAGCCAACGCAGTTTATCAAGACCCAAACATGCAAGAAGCCATCGACCGCATGGGTTGGACCACTCCAACTCTCGAGAATTACATCAACATCCCAAGTCGCTAAAAACTGAAGCGACCCCCTCCCGCTTTAGTTTCCTCGTTTGGAACGACACTCGATCCAATATAGTTCCTTTTGGAGATCAAGCTCTGGGAGCGTCGTCGTAGAATCAAAAACCCCACCGTTTTTCTCGATGACTTTTCTCGAGGCGACACCGTCGACATCACAGCTAATCAATGCACGTTCGATTCCAAGTTCCGTGCAGAATGGTAAGGATTGGCGAAGCATCTCGCTCGCGTATCCTTTCCTTCTTTCAGAGGGGACCACTCCGTAGCCAATATGCCCCCCATAATTCCTTAAGAAATCATTCAGTTCGTGGCGAATCGACAAACGCCCGACAACCTTCCCCTCTACGATACCAACAAAATAGCTATTGGACACGAACCCCTCTCGCACTCCCTCACCCCGAGTCCATCCTTCTAATTTCGAGACATATTCCGCGAAACAGCCATTCTCATCGAAGTCGAACGCAAATGCCCATGGAGGAGATTCCATTTCAAACTCACGAACCGCAGATGTGAACGAGGTTTCATCGCCAATTTCAAGTAACCGTAATTCAAGTGTCTTCATAAATTCGTAGTTCCAATAATCACCACACCCAACCTAGTCCGTCTCTCAATTTCTACTCAGCAAACTCCACCCAAACCAAGCGGTGATCGCTCCCCCAGTAATAGTCCTTCCGGTCCACAATGGTTCCCTTCTTCTCGCTCAGGGCTTTGAACCCTAGCGAATACAAGATGTAGTCAATTTTTGAATAAAGGGCTTCCTTACGGTAATCGTGAGTCCACACCTCACCTCTCGAATCATAACACTCAAGCTCCTCAGTTATTTTCAATTTTCCTCGCTTTTTAAAAGCTCTCAATGGAGCCGTACTCTTCGTATCGTTAAAGTCGCCGATTACGATAAAGCGGGATTTCGCGGGATCGGGATAACGCTCCAAAATACGGTCGCGAATAGCACGAGCCTCTAAGGTTCGGCACTTCAGCGACTGATAATCATCCTTACGATTCGTGTACTTACTCTTTAGATGCAGGATAAAAACACTCCACTGCCCCTGCTCATCGGTAAACTCAATTTCCAACAAGCCTCTTCGAACAGTCTGTCTCTCACCAAAATAACGTATAGTCAGGTCCTCATGGCGATGAACCACGTATTTCTGATCGATATTCCACAACGCCGCAACGCAACGCTCCCTGCCATCACCTTCTAAGATGGCAGCGTGTTTATAAGCCAGGCCTTCATTTTTGAGATCAGTATAGAGCTCCCTAAGGTGGGCTTCGCTCCCAATTTCTTGGAGAGCAATAAAATCAGGGCCAACCGAACGAATTGTCTCACGCACAACGTTCGTTTCCGAAGCGGGCTTCGGAAAGTCTTCGCGATAACGCCCATTCGCCATCCGATCCATCGAAAGGTAGTTTCGGACGTTGTAAGTCGCTACGATGACTTCTTTCGCCGCCGCAAACGGAACGACCGAAGCAACGAGATAAGCCAGTAAAAACAAAATTAAACCAAATCGCCGCATTCGCCTATCGTTCAAGAAATCGTTTCTATAGCCACCTACTTATCTTCCATCGCCTTCTCACGTTCCAACAAAGTCGGATGAGAATAATGGAACGCACTGTAGAGGGGATGTGGGGTTAAGTTGCTCAAGTTTTTTTCACTCAACCCACGTAGTGCCCTTGAAAGCGGCTCTGCCGAACCTACTGCAGCTTTCGCAAACGCATCTGCTTCGTACTCATGCTTGCGAGACATTCGATTCGAAAGCGGAGAAAACCAATAAGTAAACATCCCTCCCATCAAACTGAAGAGCAGAAAAGCGACCCCAAGGTTCTGCCCCTCGAAACCAAACCCTTCGAAAAACCACGGGCTAAACGCCAAAAAGTCTACTAACCAAAACCCGATCAGCATCATAACCGCACTGGTCGCGATCATCTTGGGAATATGCCCTTTCTTGTAGTGACCGATTTCGTGCGCCAATACAGCTTCCAATTCCTCTACACTCAATTGATCAATCAAAGTATCATAGAGCACGATACGTCTAAACTTACCAAAACCGGTAAAATACGCATTGGAGTGAGACGAACGCTTACTCCCATCGATCACTTGAATCGTCTGTGCCTTAAACCCCGAACGATCCGAAAGAGCCATCAAACGATCCTTCAATTCCCCCTCCTCGAGCGGAGACAATTTATTGAAAAGCGGCATAATCACCATCGGATACAACACCATCATCACCAATTGAAACACCAAGAGGATCCCAAAACCATACACCCACCAATAGGTTCCCAACCAGCCCACAAGACTCATCAACACCCAAAGCAAGGGAAACATAATCGCAAAGCCAACGAGGGCACCTTTCAGTTTGTCGCCGACCCACAAGCCTACTGAACTCCGATTAAAACCAAATTTAGCCTCGATACCAAACTGCTGTGCGTACTCAAATGGAAGAGCCGGAATCGAGAATAATACCGATATAAAAACCAAAAATAGGGCCGACGACCAGATCGAGTCTCCTGCGAAGCCCACCCACCAATCGAAAAGAAAAGGCAATACACCAAAAATGATAACCGCTGCCAGGACCACCGCGTCGAAGATCATTTCCCATGCACCAAATCGACTCTTCGCGAGAGTATACTCGTTGGATTTCGCATAGGTCTCCTCGTCCATCACACCCTCAAGGCCTTCTGGCAGTTTCCCCATCCGAGCCCGGACATATGAGCGATTCAAAGCTTCCAGCAGGAGCTCCATTCCTGTCTTTGCAACGAGGGCAATAACGAAGATCAAAACGAGTTGAGTCATATGCGACCCATGCTCGCCGCAAGACTCACGATGTCCACCCATAAATGTACTCTAATAATAGAGAAGCCCAGCACTACTAACAAAGTTCCCCCTCTCAAAACCAAAGTACTGATCGCTCAAACATACCCAATCTCTCGCCACTTCGTTCTCAAGTGTCGGCCTACGACCGCGGACCTACTCGCTTCCCTCCCACAATCATTCCTTGTCAAACTTCAAGCTCAGTGACTAGAGTACTCGAATCGTGAGCAAATCAAAACAAGAGGCAGAACTTTCATTTGAACAAGGACTTCAAAAACTGGAATCCATCGTAGAGCAGATGGAGAATGGGGAGCTCCCGCTAGACAAGCTCGTTAGCCAATACGAAGAAGGCACGCGCTACCTAAAACACTGCGAATCCAAGCTAAAAGAAGCAGAAAAGAAAATCGAAATTCTCAAGAGCAAGGGAGAAAACCCGACCTTTGAAAACTTCGATCCAGATAAGTAGGCTGTATAAGCATCAAAAATGTGGACAAGGCTCGTTTCATCGATTGAGTTCACTCGCTTCGACCAAGAACGACCTTGAAGACCAGCCCAAACAAACCAGTTCCCTACAACGAATACCCGTTGCTCAGCCAAATTTCCCAACCAGCGGATATCAAAAACTTCTCCTACGAAGAATTCGCTCAACTGGGAGAAGAGATTCGTCGGCGCCTTATTTCGGTCACTTCTCTCAATGGCGGCCACCTCGGCCCCAACCTCGGAGTAGTCGAACTCACGATGGCCCTTCACAAGGTCTTCGACACCCCGACCGACCAATTCGTCTTCGATGTAGCCCACCAAGGCTACGTGCACAAGCTACTCACAGGCCGCAATGGCAAAGAATTCGACGGAATTCGCAGCAGTGATGGACTTAGCGGCTTTCTCACTCGAGAAGAGAGTGAGCACGACGCCTTCGGAGCAGGACACGCCGGTACCGCACTTTCAGCTGCACTTGGAATGGCCAGCGCACGCGACCAAAACAAAACCGATGAGCACGTCGTCGCTCTCTGTGGAGATGCCGCATTTACCTGTGGAATTACACTCGAAGCACTCAACAACGTCGCCGAATCCACCAAACGCCTCGTAATAATCCTAAACGATAACGAGTGGTCTATCGCTAAAAACGTTGGTGCTATCTCAAATTACCTCAATGAACTCATAACCAATCCCATCTACAACCGACTCCACCACGACGTCGGAAGCTTCCTCAACAAGGTCCCTGGAGGCCAACAACTCGTAAAGATCGGGCGAAAGGCCGAACGGGGCTGGAAGAGCATGATGGTCCCCTCTTCTCTCTTCGAAAAATTTGGAGTGCGCTACGTCGGCCCGATCGATGGACACGACATGCCCGCCCTGGTAAAACATCTCGAATTCGCCAGAGATTCTGATGCCCCAATCATTCTACACGTCGTCACCAAAAAGGGAAAAGGCTACAAACCAGCCATCAATCATCCCGAACGCTTTCACGGAACCAGCCCCTTTGCGATCGAGTCTGGCGAATCCGCCCCAGCCAAGACCGGCACACCGCCAAACTACCAAGACGTCATGGGCAAGACGATGGTCAAATTTGCCAAAGCCGACCCTAAAGTCATCGGCATTACGGGAGCAATGCCATCAGGAACCGGTCTCATTCACCTGAGCCGCGACGTTCCAGATCAATTTTACGATGTCGGCATCGCCGAAGAACACGCCGTCCTTTTCGCCGCTGGAATGGCCACCAAGGGCCTTCGCCCCGTGTGTGCAATCTACTCCACTTTTCTCCAGCGTGCATTCGACCAACTCATTCACGACGTCTGTCTACAGCGTTTACCTGTCATATTCTGTATGGATAGAGCGGGGCTCTCGCCCAACGACGGAGCGACCCACCACGGACTTTTTGACATCGCCTACACCCGCATGATTCCGGGTGCAATCGCCATGCAGCCCAAGGACGAAGACGAACTGGTCGACATGATGCACACCGCAATGCAGCAAAAACGCCCCGCCTTCATCCGCTACCCACGGGGAGCCGGCACAGGAGCGACCATCAAAGACGAACCCGCACTTCTCCCAATCGGCAAAGCCGAAATTCTCCAAGAAGGCAGCGACGTTATTATCTGGGCGTTGGGCAACATGATCCAAGACGCACAAAAACTCGCCAACACTCTTAGCACGGAAGACAATTTGTCCGTCGGTATCGTCAACGCACGCTGGACTAAACCGATCGACAGCGAACTCCTCCTAGAACAAGCGAAGAGCAACCCACTATTCGTATCCATGGAAGACGGATGCGTAACGGGAGGCATGGGAACCGCAATCGGAGAAGTCCTACTAGATAGCGATACTCCTGCCTTACTGCACCGTATAGGATGGCCCGACGAATTCGTCGAACACGGCACCACCGCTGCAATACTCCGTGCCAACCACGGCCTATCCCCCGAAGCGATGCTAGCAGGAATCCGAGCCAAAACAAAAAAGCGCTCTCCACACCTAACCTAGCCGCAAAGCAATCCCGCATCTGTGTCCATCTGAATAATCATCCAGTGGGCAAAAACAGAATAACCCAATTCGCCACGACTTAGCCTGCTCTTCGACGTTCCAGGAATGTCGTTGGGGTCAATAAGCGAGATCAGCTATTACCCTTCACCAGCAGACTTACTCTGCTCCTCTAGGCTCAGCATTGATTCAATCCCCAAAACCTCCTGAATAATGGCAAACAATTCTTCTCCCATCAAAGTAATGCTCCTCACTGGAGTCTCAGGACAATACCACAGCTGGCAAATCACAAGTGCAGCCATAAAACGCCACCTCGATGAGGCTAAAATATTCGACGTCGACGTCGTCCTCTGCCCTGACGACAAAGAGGGAAAAGCCGCATTCGACCCGGTATGGAGCGACTATGATGTCGTCTTCATGGCCTACGACGACGGAAACTGGAGTCTCCCGACAGAAGAACAATCCGAGTGGTCAGAAAAAACAAAAGCCACATTCGAAAACTATGTGGCAGAAGGTGGTGGGCTTGTGGTCCAACATGCCGCTAACAACTGCTTCCCTAATTGGCCGGCATTCAACAAAATGATCGCAGTCGGAGGATGGGGCGGACGTGACGAAACCTCTGGTCCCGCCATAGCCTGGAGAAACGATGCCATGGAGCACATCCACACACCCGGAGAAGCAACTCACCCCGAGTGCCACGACTATCAAGTAGTCATACGTGACTCCTCCCACCCCATCACCCAAGGTCTCCCTGAAAAGTGGATGCACCCTCATGACGAACTCTACTGCGGTCTACGTGGCCCAGCGAAAGACGTGTCCATTCTAACAACAGCCTACGCCGATCCGACCCTCGAAAACAGCTCTGGCGAACACGAGCCCGTACTCATGGTCATAAACTACGGCAAAGGACGCGTATTCCACACCATCCTCGGTCACGCCGGTGCCAATGCCATCGAACCGATTGCCGCACTCGATTGCGTCGGCTTCATGTTCACCAACCAACGAGGAACAGAATGGGCGGCAACGGGGAAAGTCACTCTCACCACCCCAAATGATTTTCCAACCGAATCCGCGACATCAATACGCAAATGGACGATCAAGGACTGAACGATTTCTCAATCCTAATCCTCGTGGCATAACCTGCCCTTCAAAGCTCGAATAGAGTAGTTGGAAGCGACGAAACCGACTCAATCCATGCAAATTCGTGTCCATCCGCGGTTTCAAAAAACCTCAACCGCCCAAAATCTCTCCTAGATTCACATCTAGAGAAACATTTTCTTGATTTCGCGGTCAATCGCGACTCACTAGGGAGCTCTCCAAATTACCCACATCAGTAGAGTTAATCAAAATTATACCATATATTGAATCCATGAGCAATTGGGCTGATAGAATCCGCAACGAAATCGCAAAGGCCGTCATCGGCCAAGAAGAAGTCATCGAACGCATGCTTGTCGCTATTCTCGCCGATGGACACGTCCTCCTCGAAGGAATGCCTGGTCTCGCGAAGACGCTTCTTATCCGCAGTCTTGGCACCGCCCTGGGACTCCATTTCGAGCGTATCCAGTTCACACCCGACCTCCTTCCGAGTGACGTCATTGGAACCATGATTTTCCAGCCGAGCGACGGTAAGTTCACCCCACACAAGGGACCCATCTTCGCAAACCTCGTCCTCGCCGACGAAATTAACCGTGCCCCCGCCAAGGTTCAAAGTGCCCTGCTCGAAGCGATGCAGGAAAAGCAAGTCACTCTAGGCGGCGAAACAAATACCCTTCCAAAACCTTTCTTCGTCATGGCCACCCAAAACCCGGTCGAACAAGAAGGCACCTACCCACTCCCAGAAGCACAACGCGACCGTTTCCTCTTTAAGCTCGTCGTCGACTACCCAGACGAAAAGTCGGAATTCGAAATGATCCAACGCTGGGGACAGGTCACAAAAAAACCATCTCTCGTCCCCGTATCCAATGGAGAAGAGCTCCTCGAGCTTCGCAAAGAGATCGACGCCATCCACGTATCCGACGAAATCCAAGCCTACATCCTCCGCCTCGTTCGTGCAACCCGCGAGATGGCATCGGGCAACAACCCCGAAGAACACTACCTTTCCTACGGAGCCTCTCCTCGTGCCTCCCTCAGTCTCTATCAAGCAGGAAAAGCATTGGCTTACCTCCGCGGTATGGACCACATCAGCCCAAGCATCATCAAAGATATCTTCCTCGATGCCATGCGCCACCGGGTCGGACTCACCTACGAAGCGGAAGCCGAAGAGATCACCACCGACCAAGCCTTAAAGAGAATATTGGATACTACCGCCGCTCCCAGCAGCATAGCGTAAGTCTAATCCAGCTCAATATTCCCAAAGTGGACTCCAATAAACCGGAAACCTTTTCCAATCTATCCGCCTCCATCGCCACCTTACGGCGACTGGAATGGCGAATTCGTCATGCTGTCGAAAGCAACCTCAGTGGAGAGTACAAATCCTCCTTCCGGGGCAAGGGCATGGAATTCGACCAAGTCGTCAAGTACGAGTTTGGCGACGACGTACGTGATATCGACTGGAACGTAACTGCCCGCCTCGGCGAACCGTACCGCAAAAAATTTGTCGAAGAACGAGAAATAACACTCTTCCTCCTCTTCGAAGATTCACCATCCCTTCAATTTGGCTCCGGAGCTAAGTCAAAGCGCGAAGCACTCCTCGAACTCGCGTCCCTCATCATGCTACTCAGCGCCGTAAACGGCGACCGAGTCTCCATGATGTACACCTCACCCACAGGCTACGATTTCCAAAAATCATTCAACGGACGCGGACGCATCATGCACGCCGCTGCCAACCTACTCGCCCGCCCAGCACCCGACATTCTCGGTCCTACAGAGTCAAAGATCCCCTGGAAGTACATCAGCAAAGCCGCCCCGCGCCACAGCATCTTCGTTTGGCTTGGAGATTTCGGAAACTGCCAAGCCCCCGCCTCATGGAACGTCCTCAGAAAACGCTACCAGCCCATCGGCTTTAGAATCGAAGACCCCTGGGAACGCGAACTTCCGAAAAACGCCAAACACAACGTCTACGATCCCGCAAGCGGCTCTCTCTTTACCCTCAACGGTAAATCCCCCGCCCAGCAAGAAGCCCACCGACAGTGGAACGAACAGCGCGACGAACATTTCACTAAGCTCTTTCCCAAGAGCTCTAGTCAACTCACTTTACAAGCCGGAGAGGATGCCCTCACCACCATCGTAAAACTCTTCCATCAACGCATGAAACAAGCCGCTCACGTGTAATGGAAAACTACGTTTTTGCAAATCCAGATCGATACTGGCTCTTCGCCATTCTAATCCTTCCCTTCATTGCATGGTTCAGAGGACGACGCCCGGTCAATGCCATTGTACTCCCCTTCGCCGGAGCATGGCAGCGTGCAAGCCTAGGGCAAAGTTCCCGTTTCTCCACTTTCCTCGTATACCTAGGAGTCACCCTCGTCATTATCGCTCTGGCACGTCCCCAATTCGTGGAGACCGAACGCGAATCAAAAAACAAGGGTTACGACATCATGCTCGTGGTCGACCTTTCAGGGTCAATGCTCGCCGAAGACTACAACGCCGGCATTAGAGCCATCAACCGCCTCCAAGCCGTTAAACCCATTCTCACTGAATTCATCGAAAAACGGGACAACGATCGCATCGGTCTCGTCGCGTTCGCCAGTGAAGCCTTTACAGTCGCTCCTTTAACATTCGACCACGAATGGCTCGCCCGCCAAACCAACAGGATTAGCGTGGGGCTCATAGAACAAAATAGTACTGCCATAGGCGACGCCATTGCAGTCGCCGTCAACCGGCTCCAAGAAGGAGCCAAAGAACGAGCAGGCGACCGCGAAGGCTCATTTATCATCCTACTCACCGATGGCGAGAACACGGGGGGCATCATGGAACCTCTCGTATCCGCAGATCTCGCCAAGGAACAAGGATTCAAAGTGTTCTCAATCGCCGCCGGTCGAGAAGGCATAGTCAATATTCCACGCTTCGACACCAACGGTAAACGAGTCGGAACTCAGAAGCAAAGAAGTAGTTTCGATACCAAAACAATCAAAGAAATTTCAGTTCGCACAGATGGCCTTTTCTTCCGTGCCGAAGAAAAAGACACTATCGACCAAGCATTCGCAGCAATCGACGAAGCGAATAAGGTGGAGTTCGAAGTTAACCAATATTCCATTACAACCGAACTATTCCCATATATTCTAGCGGGAGCAGGTGCATTTCTTTTCCTCGCAATACTCCTCTCGAGTCGAACCGGAAAGGAGGCTCTCGCCTAAACGTGCGAGACATATAAAGTGACCTTCGTAGCCCCCTACTTGCTTTACCTTCTAGCGGTTCCCTTAATCGGACTCATCGTTACTATTTGGCGAACTCAACACAGCAACCGCAACGCGAGCCTTGCCAAGGCTCAACACCTACAAGCGGGTGCCGGTGGCCTAAAACAAATCGCCAGTGCACGCTCACAACGCAGCAAAGTTTTCTTCTATATTGGCCTAGCATTTATTGTTGTAGCCGTCGCACGCCCGCGTTGGGGGGAAATTGAACGTGAAATATTCCAGCGTTCACGTGAAATCATAGTCGCCATCGATTTATCCAAATCGATGCTCGCAGAGGACATCAAGCCGAGCCGTCTCGAACGTGCCAAACTCGTCGTCGGGAGTATGCTGGATCAAATCAAAGGAGAAAGCGTCGGCCTCGTCCTATTCGCTGGCAACGCTTTCCTCCAGAGTCCGATGAGTCCCGACTACCAAATTCTCCGTGGCTTCCTCAAAGACCTCTCACCTAGCTTCGTCCCCCAAGGGGGAACCGACTACGAAGCAATGATCGACAACGCCCTCGACTCATTCAAACAATCCGACGGGAGTGCCGACCGCTTCCTCATCGTAATCAGCGACGGCGAAAGCCAAAGCGAAGCGTGGCGCAACAAAATCAGCGAACTCACCGAACAAAACGTCAAAGCCATCTGTCTTGGCTTCGGAACCATAGAAGGCTCCCTCATTCCCGATGGCAATGGAGGCTACCACAAGGACTCAAAAGGTGCGGTCGTCCTCACAAAACTCGAACCGAAAACTCTAAAACTCCTCGCGGACCAAACTCAAGGACTCTACCGAGACGCCAACGTTTGGATCGACCTTCCCTCTCTAATCGAAGAAACGATCAATCAAGGCAAAGCCGGAACCACCAGTACCACTGCCCAGATCTTTAAAGTCGAACGCTTCCAATACGCACTCGCTCCAGGACTCGTTCTGTTACTCCTCTCTCTCTACCGCGAATTTCCCGCCTCACCCAAGGCTCGAAAAATAAAAACCAAAACCCACCAATAGACGATGCGTAGAGTTCTCATTAGCACAGTCCTATCAATCCCCGTATTGACCTGCCTTTGCGGGCAAACACAACCTCAGGCACCAGACATGGAGTCTGTCACTGCACAATATGGACAAATCGTATCCGAATTTTCCAACATGGAAAATCTCGATGCCGCCGCCCATCTCGACTTCGCACTCCAAACACTAGCACTCGGTCAAGCCACTCTCCAATCAGGACAACCCATCGTCGAATCTGCCGTAAACGACGCCCTCCAAGCAGTAGAACAAGGCGAAGTCGCCAACCCATCCGCAACCGACTGGGCAAGCCTGCGTAAGGAACTCGAAGCACTTCTCGAAAAGTCCGAAGAACAAGAGCAACAGGACCAAGATCAAGAAGAGTCCGACGAGGAGCAAGAAGGGGAAGAAGGCGAACAGGACGAGCAAGAAGAATCCGAAGACGGTGAGGAATCGGAAGATAGCGAAGACGGGGAGCAAGGCGAAGAATCTGAAGAAGGCGAGGAAGGCCAAGAGTCCGACGAGCAACAAGACGGAGAACAACAGGACGAGAAAGAAGGCTCAGAAAGCGAACAAAAGAGTCCCCCACAAGACACCGAAAGTCTCGGAGAAATGGAAGACTCGGAAGAAGATATTACTTTAGACCAACAACCACCGCCACAAAAGCAGGAGCCGATGCAAAACATAGGCGGCACCGAGCAACCTCAAGACCAAGAGCCGGTCGATGCCCAAATGGCCCAAGCCCTACAACAATTAGAAAAGATCAAACAACAAGACGATCCCGGAAAGCTTCATATGCTCCTGCAACAAGCAGAGGGCACGAAACCTCAAAAACCTAGTTCCAAGAAAGACTGGTAGGTCATGACGACCATGATAAGAATTCTCTATACATTATCTCTCATCGCCCTAGTTGGTATATCTAGTGCTCACGCTCAACGTGTCTACTGGTCGCCATCGGGTGGCACATTGCAAGAAGGCAAAGCCAACACACTGCAGCTCATCTTCGAGAATTGCACACCCCAAGAGGGGGCAGGAATCCCCTCCCCTAACGGCGTGGAGCTTACAATGGCGGGTACGAGTAACTCCACTCAAAACTACAACGGCACAGTTCGCCGAAGCCTTATCGCCAACATCAAAGCCGTGCCCAACCGCAAAGGACAAGTACGAATCCCTGAGTTTACAGTAAAAACAGACAAAGGAGAGATCACCGTGAGCGAAGCCGTCTATGAGGTGGTCGAAGCCACCATTGGCAACACTGGGCAAAAACCGGAAGATGTTATTTTTAACCAATTCCAAATCGAAGACAAATCCATCTACCAAGGTGAAATTTTCCGGCTGCGCTATCTCATTGGTTTTAAAGAAGGACTTGGAGTCAACGATGTCTCCGCGATTGAATTAAAATCCAAGAAGATCCACACCCCAGGCTTTACCGGATTCGTACAACGCCAATTCCCCTACAAAGGAGAAACATTCGATTGGCTCGTCTACGACACACCTGCCATGACTACCCAAATCGGACCAATTGAAATTCCGAGCACAAGCCAAACCATATCCATCGTAATAGGTCGAAGTCGCGGATTCTTCAACCAAGCCCAAACAGACAACTTTGCCGTTTCAACCAAACCCTACTCCTTCGAAGTCAAACCGCTCCCAACCGGTGCACCGGAAACGTTTAAAGGTGCAGTCGGTGAATTCAGCCTCGAATCAAAGGTCGTGCCCGAAATCGTCCAAGTCGGAGAGCCCATCACATGGACCCTTACTCTCAGTGGAAGAGGCAACTGGCAAGCAGGCATCGGTATTCCACCGCGTAGCGTCTCCACTGATTTCCGAGCAATACAACCGGAGATCAAAAAGGAATTCGACGATAAAGACATTTTCACTGCGACGCAAACCGAAGATATCGTATTGATCCCAACCAAAGAAGGCGAATTCACCTTTGGACCAATCGAGTATTCATTTTTCAATCCAACGACAGAACAATATGAAACCGCACGCATTCCACCGAGCACCATAACGGTTAATGCCCCCACTCCTTCAGAACTTTCAAACACCATTACCGGAGAGACAACGCCAGCACAGTCCACAGGAAACGGTACACGAGCACAAATTACATCAGTCGAGCTCGATCCTTCAGGCGTCAACATGCTCACGAAGCCAATCGAGCTCCCTAGTGAAACCGCCCCTATCGATGACATCTCCGGACGTATTCCAAGTAGTAATATCAAAAAGCTACTCCTCCTCTGGACTCCGCTCCCAGCCATTGCACTCTGGATACTATTTGCTCTCATCCGTGCCGGTATTCTCAATCCAAACAAAAAACGTCGAGCCGCACTTTCAAAACTGAAGCGACTCGCCAAAAAATCGACTTCCAACGAAACCGAACTCCAAAATCTTCACAACGAATGGCGGCGGGCTACGAGAGAGTTCTGGAATCTCGCTTGCGAAGAACCCTCAGCGAGCGAACTAGAACAAGCCATAACGAAACACGCCAACGCCGAACAAGCCTCCCTTTGGCGGAAGCTATGGGAGCGTTCGGATGCGACCCTATTCTCCTCCAACACGACTTCTTCTCAGCTCGATTGGACCAAGGACCTTCAAGAAGCTCTCAAACAAGTGAAACGCCCTTCCTTCTCCTTCATCAAGTTCTTCTCCAGTACAGCGTGGAAAGTAAGTGCACTCGCACTTACAATCGGAACACTCGTCATAACTCCTAATTCCAAGGCCGAAGACGCAACGCTTGAAAAGTACACCAAAGGCAATTTCGCGACCGCTCAAGCCGAGTGGAGTGCTGCCTTCGCCGATCAACCAGAAAACTGGGGAATCCGAGTGAACGCCGGCCTCGCTGCCGCCCAGCAAGACGACTGGGGCTACGCCCTTGCCTATTGGACCAATGCCTTCGTTCTCGCTCCTCGAAACGAGTCCATCCACTGGAACCTAAAACTCGCTCTCAACCAAACTGGAGCCTACGACCAAACACTCCTCCAACTCATTAAAGGCAAAAATGTCTCCAAACTCATCCCGCTCCTTTCACCCGGCGAATGGGAAGCCGCCGCTAACCTCACTCTCTACATCATAGCAGCCCTCCTCCTAGTATGGGTCATTAGTCGCTATATTCGACTCCTCCAACCCATCGGAACGCCAATTCTCATTCTCACAGCTCTTGCCATCGGATTCGTGATCGCCTCCCACTGGGCCTACTCAGCTTACGGCCTCCTCACAAAGGAGAACGCAGTAATAGTAGCTGAAGCCAGCGATATGAAAAGTCTCCCAACCGAAGTCGAAGTCGAACAAATCACCACACCATTAAGCGAAGGAGCCATCGCCGTCGTACGAAAAACCTTCTACGGCTGGTCCCAAATCGAACTCGCCAACGACGAAATCGGCTGGGTCCGTACCTCGACCCTGGTCCCCGTCTACTCCCGCTAATCAGTCTCCTTCAATTATTCCATAATCAAAAGCGGCATCTTGCCGCTTTCCAAATAAGGTAGCGACACATCGTCCCCGATGGCCACCCCTCAAGCAAATCAGATCCCCATCACACCATAATAGTAGCGCCACGCCCTTGCAGCTTTCCCAATCAAACAACAATCCCCAAGCCTCAATTTTCAATAAGGACTCCCCAATCACGCAAAGCGTACTTTTTGTCGAAATCACATAGCCCTTCAGCACGTTGTCTAAGCAACCGTTCTTCACAACTATGGGCTATCTTAAACAAAACTGGCTTTCCATTATCCCCTTAGCGCTCATCGCTGCCTACTTAGGCACCACGATCGTAACGAAACAGTGTGCTAGCTGCGTTCTCATAGACGCCTTTATAGGCACTCCCTCAGAAACAGTCGCTGTCAGTACCAGCTGGGAAACCAAACTCATAGATGGCTCACCAATCGGTTCTTCTGAACTCAGAGAAACCGTAAACGTCGTTGTCTATTTCGCCACTTGGTGCGGCCCCTGCAAAGACGAAGTCCCTCACCTCGTCGCCCTCAGAAATTCATTCGACGATAAAGACGTCACCATCCTCGCTATTTCAATGGATCAAGCCGGTAAGGAACTGAAGCCCTTCGTAAAACACTACGGTATCAACTACAAGATAGCTCGCAACAGTCCATCCCTAGACGAGTGCTACGGCCCAATTAAGTACCTACCCACCATTCTAATAATAGACAAAGACGGCACAATCGCTCACCGCCACACCGGAGCCGTCTCCGAAGACACTCTCAAAACGCAAGTACGCACCCTCCTAATGAAAGAGGCCTAGCAACTTCTATAACTCCATTTAAACCATCAGTTCGGCCCGCTTATTAAGCGGGCTTTTTCGTCGGCAAAACGCACCCTCCTCACCTTTTCTCACTTATCCACCATACCCTCTACAGATATTGCTTCAAACTCAGAGTCTTCAATTCGAATCCTTCCGGACGGTATCATAGGAGTAACCGTCTTCCCCCCCCTCCCAATCATAAGCGATAAGTCTGGTTTTTCACGCAGCTCAGTTGGTTTCGCCACCTCCAAATTATTTTGATCAACAATTTGGATTTAAACCTACAGAGGCCAGAGAAGTGGACCAATTACTAAAAACAAATCGATCCTCAAAACTCGAAAGCTTTCACAGCATTGGGATTCTTGCCGTTTCGAAAAGAGAGGATGACACTGACTAATAGACCACACCCAAGGTATATCCCTATTTCCTTCACGCTGATCTAAGCTCCGCCATGGCCCGTATGACTTTCGTGGAAGCTATTGCTCCAGCCAAAAGATCGACTCGCCCTGAGCATCTCCTCCGACTCCTTTTCGACATCACTCCAAGCGATAAGGAACGATTGTCGCTTTGCCTTCTTCAATTCACCTTCAGAGAGACAACAGCAACAAAGATAGTGGAGAACCGTCCCTTCGTATCCTAATTCGGCTGCAGTCCTTCTCAACTGCTCAAGAGAACAATCAGTCGAATTTCCATATCGCTTCAAAAGCTCAGGACCAACAATCGCAACCGCCTTTCGAATGCTGCTCCTCCGGATAAATTTAAACATAATCGATTAGTTCACTACAAAGCTTACAATCTCCACATTGAACCGATCTTCCGTCTCCAGAGAATTTTGAATAAAATCTTCAATGTCCAATTGAATAACACCTTTGATAGAAGGTGAAGCAAGGTCGGCCATTGCTATGTTACTCAATCGACCTAATATCGAAGTGGCTATTTCAAATTCCTGACTCGCCGTTAAATCAATAGCCTCCTCAGCTTCTCTCTTTACCGTCCCCTTTATGGTAATTCGTCGATTTCGTTCGAAATGAGTCCCACCCAACCGCGTAACGAAATGAAGAGTAATGACTCCATCATTACTCTTAACAGATCCTAATAATGTTGGGACCTCAAGCTCTTCAACATCAGTCGCCTCAGCACAGGAGAACGACGCGATAGACAGCATACAGACAAGGAATAATAGTCGTTTTTTCATAGTTTATAGTTTCCAGGCAAATACATAGGTCTCAATAACACCAATCAGAAACAGAAGAGGCACAGCGGTATTCACCCACATTAATACTCCTTCCATCGGTGGCTGAACAAAGCAGCTCAACCCAAGCAACGCGGTAACAACTCCCCAACGAAACATATACTCACCACCCTTTTTGTTTATTTTATACCAAAGTTCGTCCGACTCATAGGACTTTGAAAACTTCACCCCATACCATTCATTCATTTTCACCTTCTCCTTCATCAAGGGCAAAGCCAATAACGCCAATACCAATCCAATAGAAGTATTTGAAATTCCGAGTACTAGGTTTATTTTTTCCACAGTCACCAAAGACGGGGGTTAACAAGCCCGTAAAACTACTGAGCCAATAAACCTCGAGTCAACCTGATACCCTATTAAAATCGAGTTAATCCACGCACCCTTCGAAGTACGAAGAGCGTAGTTGGGTGGTTCAAAAAAACACAACACGATCGAAATCCGTGTTTATCTGCGTTAACTCACCAGTTTCATAAAACCAACCACAATCTAACACAATGTATTCGTGGTCATATACATACAGGTATTTCGACCCCAAATTATAACATCACTTCAGATGAGCTTACGATGGATGGATAAATTAAAACAAAGCATGGATACCATGCGAAACCCTACACGACTGAAATTGAAGAAAAATT